>NZ_JBUEGC010000034.1:0-77289 GCF_054963655.1 Streptomyces sp. HSS9-12
CGACGCGGCACCAGGGGCCCCGGGGCCACTGGGCCCCCGCCAGGCGGTAGTTCCCCCGGGCCTTGACCGGGAGCCGCGGCGAAGCCAGATCCCCCCTCAGGGGGCGGCGGCGCGCAGGAGTGGCCTCAGGCCCCGTCCAGGAGGCGTTCGCGCAGGCGCTCGCGGTGGGCGGGGGAGAACTTCAGCCCCTCGCTCACGTAGGCGTCCACCGTCCCCCAGGTCTCCTCGATGGCGGAGAAGGCCGCCGCCAGATACTCCGCGCGGGCGTCGAAAAGCGGCGCCAGCAGCTCCCTGACCTCGGGCGACATCTCGGCCTCGGACTGGTCGCCGCGGCGCACCCGGTAGCGCCGATGGGCGGCATTGCTCGCCAGGTAGTCGGCTTCGATCGCATCCCACTCGACCCCCAGCACCACCAGCGTCAGGGCGATCGACAGGCCCGCCCGGTCCTTGCCGGCCGCGCAGTGCACCAGCGCCGGGATGCTGTCCTCGGTGAGGGCGTGCAGCACCCGGCTGTGCTCGGCGGTCCGCGCCCGGACGATGTACCGGTACGTGGCGGCCATCCGGTCCGCGGCCTTGCCGTCGGCGAGTGCGCTGCGCAGCTGCTCGACATCGCCGTCGCGGACCATCTTCCAGAACTTCGCACCGTGCGCCGGGTCGGTGAGCGGAAGGCTCACATGCCGCACACCGGGCAGGGACACATCCGGGCCCTCGAGCGCGACATCGGCGGAGTTGCGGAAGTCGAAGATGGTGTGCAGGCCGAGGGAGCCGAGGAATGCGGCGTCCTCGGGGGTCGCGTGCGCCAGATGCCCGCTGCGGAAGAGGACGCCGTGCCGTACGCGCCTGCCGTCCACGGTCGGCAGCCCGCCGACGTCCCGGAAGTTGCGCACCTCCGCCAGCTTGGGCTCTTCGGTCGATGGGACCTGTGGGACCTGCGGCGTCTGCGTCACGGGCGCTCTCCTGGCTGTCGGCCGTCGCTACGGCTGCCGGCGGTGGGGACCTCCACGACGATACGACATGGATTCCTGGGGCAATCAGTTCGGCTGCGAGCCCCTGTTCTCCCGTGTCGGCTCGAGTGCGGCCCGATCCGGCGGTGGTCAATATCACGCCCCGTCAACCCTTGGTTACGGTGGCGTAGGTCACTTCGTGCGGTGAATCATGTGGTGCCGTGGCAGACGATTCGACATCAGACATCAGTGGCGCTATCGGGTCGTACACCGCTGTCGGTGACAGCTTCACCGAGGGGGTCGGTGACCCTGGGCCCGACGGCACGTTCATCGGCTGGGCCGACCGGCTCGCCGTTCTCCTTTCCGACCAGCGGCCAGGCCGCGACTTCCGCTATGCCAACCTCGCCGTACGCGGGCGGCTGCTCGACCGGATCGTCGCCGAACAGGTGCCGCGTGCCAAGGAACTCGGCGCGGATCTGGTGAGCTTCTGTGCCGGCGGTAACGACATCCTCCGGCCGGGCAGTGACCCGGACGATGTGGCCGAGCGTTTCGAGGCGGCAGTCGCCGACCTGGCGAGCGCCGTCGGCACGGTCATGGTCTGCACCGGTTTCGACACCCGGGGCGTGCCCGTGCTCCGGCACCTGCGCGGGAAGATCGCCACCTACACCGCGCACGTACGGGCCATCGCCGACCGGTACGGCTGCCCGGTGCTCGATCTGTGGTCGCTGCGCTCCGTCCAGGACCGGCGGGCCTGGGACGCCGACCGGCTGCACCTCTCACCCGACGGGCACACCAGGGTCGCCCTGCGCGCCGCTCAGGTGCTGGGCATCCCGGTGCCTGCCGACCCCGACCAGCCCTGGCCGCCGCAGCCGGAGCGGGCCCCGGCCGAGGTGCGGCGGGACAACATCCAGTGGGCGCGCGAGCACTTGGTGCCGTGGATCGGGCGGCGGCTGCGGGGTGAGTCCTCGGGGGACCACGTCGAACCCAAGCGTCCGGATCTGCTTCCGCTCTAGGCTCCGGTCCAAGGTGCCGGCGACGGTGCCCGGAGCGGTCGCCGCGCGGCGATAAGTGCGTGTCCCGCGCTGCCGGATGCGGCGGATGGTGTCGTCCTCGCAGAAGACCCGAAGCGGGGGGGGACCCGCGCAGGCGTCGTACACGTCCCCCGCTCGCGCTGCTCGGCCGTTGTGTCACGGCAGCCCGCACGGCCTGTCTTCGGCCGGCTCAAGACCGGCGCCGGTAGCCCCGGCACTGCGACGATTCCACGGCACGAAACGGCGATTTCGGCTCCAGTGGCCGCCGATTCCCTACGAGTCCGCCCTCCCCACCCTTCGAAGGGCGGAAGGGCGGCTGGTAACCGACGCGAAGCGTCGGACCCTGCGCCGGGGTGCGAGAAGGGACCTCGGGGGCAGGCTCCGGGTCAGTACTCCTCGCCGGAGGCGGACTCGTACCGCAACTCCGCCCAGACGACATGCCCGCAGCCGTCCTCGCCGGGCCGCACTCCCCACTCCTCCGACAGGACGTCGACCAGCAGCAGTCCCCGTCCGCCCTCCCCGTCGGGGTCGGCGGGCCCGGGGCGCAGCTGTGTCGTCGCGCTGCCCTCGTCTGTCACTTCCAGCCGTAATCTCCCCGTCTCCGCCAGCAGCGCGCAGACCACCTTCCCGCTGTCGGTGTGCCGCACGGCATTGGTGAAGAGTTCGGAGACCACCAACTCCGCGCTGTCGCGCGCCTCTCCGTCGACGCCCCACGTCAGCAGCAGTGCCACGACGTGTCGTCGTGCCTCGGCGACGGACGCGCCGTCCGCCGGCAGCTGGAACGTGTCCTGATGGCGCGGCGCGGCAGCGAGGCCGCCGCAGTGCGCTAAGCCAAGAGCGTCAGGGGAGGTAGCCACTCGGTAACTATGCGCCCGTTACCGACTCATGGCAAGGTTCATTCTGCAAATTGCAGAGTCACAGGAACAGCCTGTCGGCTGAGCTGACGTCATGACACACTGCCGTCAAACGGCGGCAGTTGGAGGGGAACCGGTAGTGGTGGAGACGCGATCCGGCGGCGCACCGACCGTTCTGCGCATGGTGCTCGGCAAGCGGCTGCACGATCTTCGGCAGAAGGCGGGGCTGTCGTACGAGGACGCCGCCCAGGCCCTCGATGTCACCCACGCGACCATCCGCAGGATGGAGAAGGCTGAGGTCAGCCTCAAACTCCCGTACGTCGAGAAGCTGCTGCAGACCTACGGCGTCACCGACGAGGACGAGCTCGAGGGGTTCCTCGACCTCGCCAAGAAAGGGAACCGGCCGGGCTGGTGGCACCGCTTCCGTGACGTACTGCCGGACTGGTTCAGCGCGTTCGTCAGCCTCGAGGGCGAGGCGAACCTCATCCGCGCCTACGAGCCGCACTACGTCCCCGGGCTGCTCCAGACCGAGGACTACGCCCGCGCCGTGCTGCGCGCGGGAATGCCGCATGAGCCCGAGGACCAGATCGAGCGCAACGTCGCCCTCCGCTTGGAGCGCCAGGCGCTGCTGGACCGTGCCGAACCGCCCCTGCTGTGGGTGGTCATGGACGAGACCGTGCTGCGCCGGCCCATCGGCGGACCCGAGGTCATGCGAGCTCAGATCGACCGGCTGACCGACGCCCTGTCGGTGCCGAACGTCAGACTCCAGGTCATGCCGTTCGCCGCGGGCCCGCACCCGGCGATGTACGGGCCCTTCTACATCTTCCGGTTCCCGATCCAGGAACTGCCGGACATCGCGTACACCGAGAGCCTGATCGGCGCCGTGTACTTCGACCAGCGCGATGACGTATCCGGCTTCCTGGAGGCCCTGGACCGGATGTGCGCGCAGGCCGCGCCTGCACACACCACCCAGGCCATCCTGAGTGGCATTCGCAAGGAGATCTGATCCATGGATCGCATTTACAACGGCATGCCGGCCACCGACCTGGGGACGGAGGGCTGGCACAAGCCGTGGAGCGGCGGCAACGGGGGAAGCTGCGTCGAGGCCATGAAGCTGAGCGATGGCCGTGTGGCGCTGCGCCAGTCCACCGACCCGGACGGGCCCGCCCTCATCTACAGCCACCACGAGATCGAAACGTTCATCAAGGGCGCGAAGGCCGGCGAGGCCGACTTCCTGCTCGCCTGACCAGCAATGAGCATCGAAATGGAGCACCCTGTGACCGACCACGGCTTCCCCGCCCACGAGATAGACACCAGCCGGCCGCACCCGGCCCGGATGTACGACTACTACCTGGGCGGCCGCGACAACTACCAGGTGGACCGCGAGGCCGCCGAGCGCGTCATCGCGATGGTCCCCGACGCCCGCCCGAGCGCCCGGGCGAACCGTAACTTCATGGAGCGGGCGGTACGTACGGTGGTGGGGAGCGGCATCCGCCAGATCATCGACATCGGCAGCGGCTTCCCCACCTCCCCCAACCCCCATGAGCTGGCCTGGGAGACCGACCCCGAGGTGCGGGTGGCCTATGTCGACAACGACCCGATCGTCGCCACCCACGCGGGGGCGCGGCTGCCGAACACCGGCAACGTCGGGTTCGCCTTCGCCGACGCCCGCAAGCCCCGCGAGATCCTCGACCACCCCGTCGTACGCGACCTCATCGCCTTCGACGAGCCGGTGGCCCTGCTGCTCGTCGCGATCTTGCACTTCGTCTCCGACGAGGAGGACCCGGCCGGCATCGTCGCCACCCTGAGCGAGGCGCTGCCGAAGGGCAGCCATCTGGTGCTGAGCCACGGGACAGCCGACTTTCACCAGCACATCGACAGCGACGGCACCGAGCTCTACAAGGGCGCCACGGCGATGCTCACCGCGCGCTCGCACGGCGAGATCATCCCGTTCTTCGACGGGTACGAGCTGCTGGAGCCGGGGCTGGTGCAGGTACCGCTGTGGCGCCCGGACGGCCGGCTGCCTGACGTCGAGAACCTTCGCCAGGTTGCCTTCTACGGCGGGGTGGGCGTCAAGCAGTGAGTGCGGCCGATGCCGCGGGCGGCCGCCCGCGGCATCGGCCATACGGTGAGCGCGGCGCGGCTGTCAGCGGGACGCTGTCAGCGCCGTGCGCTCCAGGCCCAGTTCGTGCGCGAGGGCGTCGTCCACCCATGCCTCCATCTGCCGGCGGCTCAGCGCACCGGGGAAGGCCGTCATCTGCACCGCCAGCCCGTCCAGCAGCGCGGTCAGCCGCCAGGCCGCGGTCCGCGGATCGGGGCAGACGTACTCGCCCGCGGCCGCGCCTTCCGCGATGACCTCGGCGAGAGCCAATTTCCACTGCCGGTCCAGGCCCAGCGTCACCTCCCGCAGCACCGGTTCGCGCAGCGACGCGGCCCAGCCCTCCATCCAGAGCTTCCAGCCCTTCGCCTGCCCGGTGGGGGAGTACCAGCGCACCGCGGCGCGCAGCCGGCGCACCGCGCTGCCGCGCCGGCCGAGCAGGGTGCGCAGCCGCGCCAGATCCGCCTGCGCCGCGTGTTCGAACGCCGCCGCGACCAGCTTCTCCTTCGTCGAGAAGTGGTACAGCACCAGGGCGTTGCTCACGCCCAGCGCGGCCGCCACGTCGGCGATGCGCAGCGCCGCGACACCGCGCACCTCGATCTGCTCGACTGCCGCACGCAGCAGCTCCTCGCGCCGCTGCTCGACGCTCAATCGGACTCTTGCCACAGCGTCACCCTACACACGCGCGGCGGCCTGCCGATCCGGCCCGGTCACGAGCTGCTGTCCGGACTATTGACACCCCTGTGTGGCGAGGGCCACAGTCGATCACTACTAACTGTGCGTTCAGTAAGTAATGCCCGGCGCCCGCCCGGTAGTGACGCCCGTAGGAGAACTCCCCGTGACTGAAGCACCTCCTCGTTCCCCGGCACCCCAAGCGCCCGACCTCTCCCAGGGCTGGGGTGAACAGCGTGGCCGGCTCCACAAGGACCTGCGCCGCTTCGACGTCCTGTTCTTCCTCATCTGCACGCTCGTCGGCCTCGACACCATCGGATCCGTCGCGGCCCAGGGCCCGCAAGGGCTGACCTGGATGGCCATCCTGGCCCTCGCCTTCTTCCTCCCCTACGGGCTGCTCGTCGCCGAACTCGGCGCCGCCTTCCCCGTCCAGGGCGGACCGTATGTGTGGACCCGTCTCGCCTTCGGCCGGGCGACCGCCGGCCTCAACCAGGTCCTGTACTGGATCTCCAACCCCGTCTGGCTGGGCGGAAGTCTGTGCATCCTGGCCCTGACCACCTGGGAGGAGTTCTTCACGCCCCTGCCCGGCCTGTGGAAGTACGCCGCCGGACTGGCCTTCATCTGGGCCACCGCCCTCGCCGTCGTGCTGAACGTTCGGGTCGGCAAGTGGATCCCCACCGCCGGGGCCATCGCCCGGATCATCCTGCTGAGCTTCTTCCTCGTCTCCGTGGTCGTCTTCGCGGTCCAGCACGGCGTCCATCCGCTGCCCGCCGGGAAGTTCACCCCCACCTACGCCGGCTTCATCGCCCTCGTCCCCGTGCTGATCTTCAACTACGTCGGCTTCGAACTGCCCAGCTCCGCCGCCGAGGAGATGAAGAACCCCAAGCGCGACATCCCGCTGTCCATCCTGCGCTCCGGCTTCGCCGCCTTCTTCCTCTACGGCGGCCCGATCCTGGGCATCCTCTTCGTCCTCCCGAGCGACAAGATCGGCAGCCTCGGCGGCTTCATCGACGCCTGCAAGGCGGTCTTCACCGTCTACGGCGGCCACATCGCCGCCGACGGCACCGTGACCCTCACCGGCGCGGGCTCCGTCCTCGGCGGCGTCGCGGCGGCCGGCCTCATCGTCGGGCTGCTGACCAGCGCCGTGACCTGGTCGATGGGCGCCGACCGGGCTCAGGCCGTCGCTTGCGCGGATGGCGCGGGGCCCGCCTGGCTGGGCACGATCTCCAAGCGGTACGGCACGCCGGTACGGGTGAACCTGCTGTCCACCGTCATGGCTTCGGCCCTCTTGGTGATCGCGCTCAACCTCACCGGCGGCAACGGAGAGAAGTACTTCACGGCCGGGCTCGGCCTGGCGATCTCCACGACGTTCATCTCGTACGCCATCACCTTCCCGAGCCTGGTGGCGCTGCGCCGCAAGTATCCGCGGGCGCCGCGCCCGTACCGGGTGCCGGGCGGCCAGGCAGGGGCCTGGCTGGTCACGGCGCTTGCCACCGGGCTGGTCGCGTTCACGGTGGTGGTGCTGATCTGGCCGGGCTTCGGGGTCGGCTGGTTCGGTACGGAGGGCTCCGCCGCGGACTCCCTGCCGGAGAGCTTCGCGGGCCAGCGCCTGCAGTACACCCTGAGCCAGATCGTGCCGCTGCTGCTCTTCCTCGGCATCGGGCTGGCGTTCTACGCACTCGGCGCCCCGGCCCGCCGGCGTGCGGTGGCGGCGGAGGCGCAGACGCAGGCCGACGGTACGGGGGATCGCGGCGATGCGGACGTGCCGGGCTCTCGTAACGCCGCGGTCATTCCGGACGTCTGATCCCGCGGATGCCTTGCGTACGGCGCCCCGCCGTCTGCTTGTCACAGGCGGCGGGGCGCTGCTGTCGGCGGCCGAACGCGGTCATCGCGTTGGGCCCGGCGTTGGCTAATACCAGATGACGAGGTAGCCGTCGCCGCCTGCCGTTCCGTCTTCGCCGGCCGCCCCGCCACTCACGGTGGAGATCAGGGGACCGCCTTCGCCGCCGTTGCCGCCGATTGTTCTGCCTGGGCGCTGGGCGATGATGCCGTCGACGGCGGCACCGCCGGTTCCGGGGGACAAGACGCCCCGTCCCGGTACTCCGCTGTCGCCGCGTCGGTCCAGACCGCCGGGGGCGCCGGGGCTGCAGGTGTTACCGAAGCCGCCGACGCCGCCGCCGCCGGCGAGGCCATTGGTCCCGTTCGCCCCACCAGCGCCGTTTTGCCCGCCACCGCCTCCGTGCGCGGTGATCAACGGGGTGTTGGCCGGACTCTTCAGCTGTGTCGAGGTACCGGGATCGCCGGGTTGGCCGTCGTCGCCGGTGTGATCACCCACAGCGGTGGCGGGGCCGCCGTCGCCGCCTGCTCCGCCCTCGCCCACGGTCACCGTGTACGTCGTGCCTGGGGTGAGGTTGAGCTTGCACCAGACGAAGCCGCCCGCTCCGCCCCCGCCGCCGGCGCCACCGAAGCCCTCGAAGTCCGGCGGATCGAGGGTGCCCTGGGCAGCGCCGCCGCCCCCGCCTCCGCCTCCGCCGCCCCATGCCTGGACGAACACCTCGGAGACGGGGGGAGTGAAGGTCCCGTTGTTGAGGAAGGCCGTGAGGCCGTGCTGGGGGATGGCAGTCGTCTTCTGGGCGGTGGCCTGTGCGGTGGGAGCGAACGCGAGGCCGCCGAGGGCGGCGCCTGCGGTCATGGTCGCCAAGCAGGCGCGGTAGGTCAGACGCCGCTTGCGTGCGGCGCCCGCCCGCCGGGCACTGCCTGGCAGGTTGTCTTCGGGCACGGAGTTCTGGAGATGCATGTTCGACGATCCTTCCGGGAGTCGTGGGGGCGGTCCGCCGGGGACTGGCGTGGGAGTACCGCAGAGAGGGTGTGCGGACGATGCCGCCCGCAGGCTCATCACACCGTCCCGCGCAGGAGTTCGCACGTCACGCGCGCGATGCTTGAGCCAGGTGGGCGCATGAACTTCAGGCAAGCGATGACCCGTTGGGAGGCGCGGCCGGTGGCTGTGGCCGTCACGGCAATCGCACCCGGCGGCGGCACATGGGGTCTCTGCCCGCTCCGGGTCTCGGCGCCCTGGTTCAACCACGTACTGGCGGCGCGCCTCGTGCGGGCGGGGAAAAGGGGCGGCGGCGAGCGGTTTTCGAGGCGTCGGGAAGCACGGGCATGCTTGGCGCCACGACCACCAACCGGTCAGGCAGAGGAGGGGGATTGGCGGCGCCGATGCCGTACGAGACAGCAGCCGGCGCCGCCATTGGTGACATGTGACGCTACAGGCGCGGCCCTCGCACACAGCAACCCCGCCACCTGCTTGTCGCAGTGGGCGGGGCGCTGCTGCTAGCGGCCGAGCGCGGTCCCCGATACCGCGTCAGGCCGGGTTACCAGTAGATGACGACGTAGCCGTTCCCGCCGGGCTGGCCCCCATCGCCGGCTTCGCCGTTGACGGTCGGAATGTTGTTGCCGCCCTCGCCGCCGTTGCCGCCGAGCGATCGGCCAGGGCGCTGCTGGATGATGCCGTCGACGGCGGGACCGCCCGTTCCGCCGTCGCCGCCGTCCAGCCCGTTGTTGCCGAACCGGTCCAGAGCCGCGGGCGGGCCGTCGCAGAAGTTGGTGGTGGTGCCGATACCCCCAGCACCTCCGCCACCGTCCGCAGGGGGGATGACGGTGGCCCCGCCACCGGCGGCACCGCCGTTACTGCCGCCCGCCTGGACGATGGTGTTGGTGAGAGACAGATTCTTGATCCAGGTGGCGGTTCCCGGGTCGCCGGGCTGCCCAGCTTGCCCGTCGACGTTAGTGGTGTCGCCGCCCGGGCCGCCCGTGCCGCCCGCGCCGCCGGTGCCCACATTCACCGCGTATGTGGTTCCCGGGGTAAGGGTGATCTTGCACCAGACGAAACCGCCCGAGGCGCCTCCGCCTCCGGTGCCACCGTGGCCGGTGATGCCGGTGAGCGCGCCGCCGCCACCGCCGCCGCCTCCGCCGCCGCCGCCCCAGGCCTGGACGAACACCTCGGAGACGGGGGGAGTGAAGGTCCCGTTGTTGAGGAACGCCGTAAGGCCGTGCTGGGGGATGGCAGTCGTCTTCTGGGCGGTGGCCTGTGCGGTGGGAGCGAACGCGAGACCGCCGAGGGCGGCGCCTGCGGTCATGGTCGCCAAGCAGGTCCGGAAAACCAGACGCCGCTTGCGAGAGGCACCCGAGCCCTTGCCCTCGGGAGCCGAATTCTGAAGGTGCATAATCGACGATTCCTTCCTTAGCGCGGTGTACCCACCGGGGACAGGGGTGGGACCACCGCGAAATTGACGTGCGGACGATGCTGTCCGCGGGCTCATCAGACTGTCCCGGGCACGTCTTCGCACGCCGAAAAGATCACGTTTGCCCCACGTGGGGCATGATCGACCCCGAAAGGGGGAGAGCCATCGGTCCAAATGGAGGCAACGGCCGGTGGCACATGACCTGCGCGTGTGCGTCAGTGCGCCACGAGGCCACCGCTCCTCGGCACCTGGTCGTCAGCGATGCCCTTTGACCAGGGCGGCGCCATCGCGCGGGCGAAGGTGAAGGATTCGCGACCGCTGGTTCCCGGGATGCGTGCATGCGGGCGCCGGCCCGCCGGAGAGCGGCGACCCGGCGCACCCGCAGCTGCCGTATCTGCGCGAGGGCGTCCGGGCCGGTGCCGTACGGACTCGCTCCCGCTCAGCGAGGGGCCTCACCGGTGCTGGCCGAAGCGCTCCGTGATGACCGGCAGCCGGTCGGCGACGATCGCGTGTGCGGCGGCGCGCGGCGTGCTGCCGTCTGCCTCGGCCCGCGTCAGCACCTGGTCGATCAGCGCCCGCATCGACCGCCGGATGTGGGCGAACGCCTCCTCCGCATCGGCGCCGATGTCCCCGAACAGCGTCCACCACCACCACGCGTTCGTACCGGAGTTGACCACGACGTCCGGCAGGACGGTGACACCGCGCGCCGCGAGCAGCTCCTCGGCCTCGGGCAGCACGGGCATGTTGGCCGCCTCGGCCACCCAACCGGCCCGGATGGACCGCTGGTTGGCGGTGTCGATGCAGTACGAGACCGCGGCCGGGACCAGCACCTCGGCCTCGGTCTCCAGCCATGCCGTGCCGGGGAGCTCGGTGTCCGACGGGCGCAGCGCTGACCGCTCCACGGCGCCGTAACCGTCGCGGGCGGCCAGCAGTGCCTCGACGTCCAGGCCGTCCGGGTTGGCGATCGTCCCTTTGACGTCCGCGACGGCGACCACCGTCAGGCCCGCGCGGACCAGGAAGCGGGCGGTCGCCCCGCCCATCGTGCCGAGCCCTTGGACCGCGACCCGCGTCCCCGCGTACGCCACCCCGGCCCGGTCGAGCGCGGCCAGCACCGACTCGGCGACTCCGCAGCCGCCGACCAGCTCGTCCAGACCCATGCCGTCCACCTCGACGGCGAACGCGTCGGCGAGCCGCTGCCGTGCCGCCTGCTCGTCGTCCAGCAGCGGATACACGGCCTGTATGGAGGAGACCAGCCCGGCCTCGGCAGTGGCCCGGTCGACCCGGTCCTGAGTGAGCCCCAGGTCCTCGCCGGTGGTCCAGAAGTGCTCGATGTACGGCCGCATGGCGCGCAGATACCGGACGAGTACGCCGTACGCCTCCGGGTCCTGCGGGTCGCAGTCGATGCCGCCCTTCGCGCCGCCCAGCGGGATGTAGCGGGCGTCCGGGTCGTAGTGCAGGGCTTCCTTCATCGTCATGCCGCGGGCGAGCCCGGCGACCTCGGTCAGGGTGCAGCCCGCGCGCATCCGCAGGCCCCCGCTGCACACGCCGCGTACCAGCCGGTCGATGACGAGGAAGCCCTGGCGGCCGGTGACGAGGTCGGTCCAGGTGGTGGTCAGCAGCGGGGTGGACACCGGGCTGTCTCCTCGCAGGTCGGTGATGCGGCGTGGCCAGGAGGGGTGCGGGCACCGGCCGCGGAACAGCAGCTTGCAACTGAATGCTCGGTCAGTATCCGAGGGAGCGGAACCACCTGTCAACGGGGCCGCTGACTGAATCGTCATTCAGTAGGTCCCGGTGGGAGAGACCATGGGGGCATGAACGGTGAGCTGTTCCCGCGCGCCAGGAGCGAGGCCGCCCCCGGGGGCAGTGACAAGGGGGGCAGCCGACCCGGTCACGGTTCGCTGTGAGCGCCGCCGGCCGCCGCTTCGCGCCGTGCGGCGAGGTGCGCCCACGGGCGGCACCGGCCTTCGCTCACCGTGGTGACACCCGTCGCGTCATAGCGGGAAGTCGACAGCGACCACGCGGGCCTGCGGGGGCTGCTCGGCGGGTAGCCGAGCGGCGCGTCTTCCCGCGCCCACGGTGACGGCACCGGGGCCTGCCCGCTCCCCGCAACCCGGAGGCCGGGGTGGCACACCGCCGCTCATAATGGTGCACAGGAGCGCCGCCGAACCCCCGGCGCCCGCTCCCCGCCATCCTCACCCTGGAGGTGCCGTGCCCGGATCCCGCCCCCGACCCTCCCGACTGGCCTCGCTGCGGCCCGCGTCCTTCGGCGCCGACCCGGCCGGGGAGCGGCTGGAGCGCATCCGGCAGTCCCCCAACTTCGTCGACGGGCAGTTCCGCAACCCGGTCCCCACCCGCACCATGCTCCCCGGGTCCGCCCTGCCCCTGCTCCGCTCCCAGCTGGCCCGGGACGACCGGCTGCGCAGGATGCCCGCCGCCCCCATCCCCGTGCACCGGCCGACCGCCGCGGACTGGGGCGAGCCGCCGGCCTCCGGGCTGCGGCTGACCTGGATGGGGCACTCCAGCGTGCTCGCGGAGATCGACGGCCACCGGGTGCTGTTCGACCCGGTGTGGGGCGAGCGCTGTTCGCCCTTCACCTTCGCCGGTCCGCGCCGTCTGCACCCCGCTCCGCTGCCGCTGACCGAACTCGACCCGGTGGTCGTCGTGGTCATCTCCCACGACCACTACGACCACCTCGATATGCCCTCCGTCCAGGCCCTGGCCCGTACGGGCACCCGCTTCGCGGTACCGCTCGGGGTCGGCGCCGACCTCGAGCACTGGGGCGTCGCGCCGGAGCGGATCGTCGAGCTTGACTGGCACGAGTCGACGCAGGTCGGGGACCTGACGCTGACCGCGACGCCGGCGCGGCACTTCTGCGGACGCGGGCTGCGCGGCGGCATGCCCACCCTGTGGGCCTCCTGGGTGGTGGCCGGGCCCGTACACCGGATCTTCCACAGCGGCGACACCGGCTACTTCCCCGGCTTCGCCGACATCGGCGCCCAGTACGGGCCGTTCGACGCGACGATGATCCAGATCGGCGCCTACAGCGAGTTCTGGCCCGAGATCCATATGACGCCGGAGGAAGGCCTGCTGACGCACACCGATCTGTCCGGTGGCACGCCGGCCGGGACCCTGCTGCCGATCCACTGGGGCACCTTCAACCTTGCCCCGCACCCGTGGGCCGAGCCCGCGGAGCGCACCGTGGCGGCGGCCCGGGACGCCGCGGCGAAGGTCGCCGTGCCCCGCCCGGGCATGCCGTTCGAGCCCGCGGACGACCACGTCGTCGACCACTGGTGGCGGGCGGTCGCCGTACCGCCGCCGCACGGCTGGCCGAGGCTGCCGGCGGAACAGGCCGTACCGGACACCGGGGCGACCGCCGCCACATCCGACCGGGCTTAGCCTCAGCGGTCCCCCTTCCTGGCCAGGACCGAGAAGGCGAAGGAGAACTCGGCCGGCGCGACCTCAAGCCGGTACTGCGGCAGCACCCCCGGGCCGCACGACTGGCTGCCGATGCCATGCTGCCCGTGATCGAGATTGACCCACACAGTCTCGCCCGCCCGCAGATCCGTCGTATGCGCCGCCGCGTCCAGCTGCTCGCTCGTCCAGCGGCGGGCGGTGAACCAGAACGGCTGGTCGCCCGCCATCCGGATGCCGGAGCCGTCCTCGTCGCGCAGCTGCGCCCACCGTACGTCCGCCCGCGCCCCGTTCTCCTGCGGGCGGACGTACGGGGTCTGCATCGCATCGACCGGCAGGGTCCAGCGGCCGATCCGGGAGGCGGCGCGCGTGTCCGGGTACGCCTCGCCCGGCCCGCCGCCGTACCACTCGGCGAGGCCGAGGCCCCCGGACACGCCCAGCCGGATCCCCAGCCGCGGCAGCGGGCACGGCCAGTCCTCACCCTCGGGCGTCACCGACATGGTCAGCCGCAGCACATCGCCGTCGGCGGTCCATCGGTAGGTGGTGGCGAGGCCGAGGTCGGTGGCAGCGGGAGCGACCCGGGCGCGTACGAGCAGCGCGTCGTCATGGAGCGCCACCGCATCGATCCGGTGCCGCATCCGGTGCAGCCCGAGCCGCCGCCACACCGGGCCCATGCGCAGGTCCGGCTGCCAGGGCGCGCCCTCGTCGTTGTCGGTGGGAGCCCGCCAGAGGTCCAGGCGCGGGCCGGCGATCCGGAATTCGCCCAGGCGGCGGAGTTCGCCTGTCGCCACGTCGAAGGTGCCCGGGCCGAGCAGGACGAGGTTACCGGCGCCTGTGCGAGGTGAGGCCGCTGTACCGGTCGTAGGGGACGCGGGCCGGGGACCAGCGGCCAGCTGGGCCCAGGCGATCTCGTACCCGGCCTCCGCCCACGCTGTGTCGGCGGCGAGCAGGGCCCGTACGGTCCACAACGCCTCGCCCGTACGGTCCGTCTCCGGCGGTGCGGGCAGCTTCAGCTCGGCCGACTCACCGGCGCCCAAGTTCGGTACGGCCAGGGGCCCTTTGGCGACGGCCTGGCCCTCGACCTCATAGGCCCAGGTGAACGTCAGATGGGAGAGGTCGGTGAAGTCATGGCGATTGGTGATCCTGACGGTGCCGGATGTGCCATCGCCGCTCATGCGGACCGGCTCGATGACCTTCGCGTACTCGATCAGGCCGGGGGAGGGGGTGCGGTCAGGGAACAGAAGCCCGTCGCAGACGAAGTTGCCGTCGTGGAGCTCTTCGCCGAAGTCCCCGCCGTAGGCGAACCACTGATGTCCGTCGGCTGTGCGCCGGGCGATGCCGTGGTCGGTCCACTCCCAGACGAAGCCGCCCTGGCAACGCTCGTACGTTTCGAACAGCCGCTGGTATTCGGACAGTCCGCCCGGGCCGTTGCCCATGGCGTGCGCGTACTCGCAGAGGATGAACGGCATCGCCCGCCGCCGGGCGTCCAACTCCGCGTCGGCGAGCGGCTCTTCGGCACGCCGGCCGATCTGCTCGACCTCGCTGTGCCGGGCGTACATGCGGGAGTAGACGTCCACGTCCGCGCACGACGGATCGCCCTCGTAGTGCAGGGGCCGTGAGGGGTCCCGCCGGCGGATCCACTGGGCCATGGCGCTCAGGCCGCGGCCGCTGCCGCACTCGTTGCCCAGCGACCACAGGATGACACTGGGATGGTTCTTGTCGCGCTCCACCATCCGGGCCGCGCGGTCCAGCAGCGCGGGCGTCCAGCGGTCGTCGTCCACCGGATTACCGCGCTCGCCGACCGCCCGGAAGCCATGGGTCTCCAGATCGCACTCGTCGATGACCCACAGACCCAGCTCGTCGCACAGCTCGAGGAAGGCGGGGTGCGGAGGATAGTGGCTGGTCCGCACGGCGTTGATGTTGTGCCGCTTCATCAGCAGCACATCGCGGCGCATGGTCGATACGTCCAGGGCCCGGCCGGTCTCGGGGTGGAATTCGTGCCGGTTGACGCCGCGGAACAGGATCCGCCGGCCGTTGACCTTGAGCACGCCGTCCTCGACGGCGACTGTACGGAAACCGATGCGCAGGCGGACGCGTTCGCCCGCGGTGGCCAGCCACGCGTCGTACCGGCGGGGCGTCTCCGCCGTCCACGGCTCGACCGGCACGGTCGCGGTCTCTCCCGTGGCCAGGTCCAGCGCCAGCTCGGCCACGCTCACCCGGCCTGACGGCTCGGCATCGACCCGCAGGGTGCCCCGCCCGCTGCGGTGGTCGTAGGAGGCGTGCACAAAGACGTCGCGCACCGCTTGCCCGGGCCGGTGCACAAGTGTCACATCGCGGAAGATGCCGGGCAGCCACCACTGGTCCTGGTCCTCCAGATAGCTGCCCGACGACCACTGGTGCACCCGTACGGCCACTACGTTGCCGCGCCGCCGCAGCAGCCCGCCGACCGCGCATTCATGCGGCAGCCGGCTGCCCTTGAACGTGCCCAGCTCCTGCCCGTTCAGCCACACCCGGGCGCACGACTCCACCCCCTCGAAGCGCAGCACCGCCTCGCCCGCCTCCGGCCATGTTTCGGGCAGGTCGAAGACGAGCCGGTGGTCGCCGGTCGGGTTCTCCGTCGGCACCCGCGGCGGGTCGACGGGGAACGGATAGGCCGTGTTGGTGTAGGCGGGGGCGCCGTGTCCGTGCAGCACCCAGTGCGCGGGTACCGGCAGGTGGTCCCACCCGGAGTCGTCGAAGTCGTTCCGGGCGAAGGACTCGTCGTACGCGGTGGCCGTCGGTGACAGGCGGAAACGCCAGGTCCCGTTCAGGCTCAGTCGCGCGGCGTCGGAGGTCGCGAACCACGCGCGCGGCGGCAGCGCTCCGCTGCCGGGTGAGATGTCTTCGTAGTAGGGGAGTGTGGAGGCGCTCATGCTTCTCCTCGGTGCGCTCGAGAGCGTCCTGACCGTCCGCCGTGGATGCGGTGGCCAGGAGTAGGACTTCCCGGCGAGCGCCGACCGGATCCGCAAAAAGTGCGGGGAGCCGGGAGCCAACGGCTCCCCGCACGGCTTCGGTTCGCAGCCTCGAGACCGGCTTCGATCCACACATGGGCGGTGGCCGGAAGGCTGGACGGCCGGGCCCCTCGGTCAGGCCCCGGCGTCGCAGCAGCTGTCGCGGCGCAGCTGCCGGCCGGCCTCCAGCCAGTCCCGCTCGCGCAGTGGCCGGGGCGGCCGTGAGGTACCGGTCGTCCCGGAGAACGCCGACACCAGCTCCGACTGTGTGAAGGTCATCCCGCCCCGCAGCACCGAGACCGTACGCACCAGGGCGTCGAAGTGCGTGAACGGATCACCGTCCGGGACCGTCAGGTCCGCGAGCTTCCCCTCCTCGACCGTGCCCAGATCCCGTTCCGCACCGAAAGCACGGGCCGGCGGCACCGCCGCCGTACGCAGCGCCTCGGCGGCCGACAGCCGTGACGGTCTGAGACGGTCTGCGGGATGCCGGCGTACGAGAGCAGGCGAGGGGGAAGGTCGATCACCGGCACCCTTTCCCCATGCTCCCCAGGAGGCGACGGTATGACAGGTACCGCCAAGGCCAATGCGGATCACTTCTCAGCCACGGACGGGGTCCGGGTGGCGACGTACACCTGGCTGCCGGAGGGCGGCCGTCCGCGGGCGCTCGTACAGATCGCACACGGAGCCGCCGAACACGCCCTGCGCTATGACCGCTTTGCGCGCTTTCTCGCCGGAAACGGCTACGGCGTGATCGCCTCGGATCACCGCGGCCACGGCGCGACGGCGGCGTCGACCGGCGGACGGGGTGTGGTGGGGGAGGACGGCTGGCGTGCGATCGTGGCGGACCTGCGGGCCATCGGCGACCGGGCCCGGGCCGAGCACGCGGGGGTGCCGCTGGTACTGCTCGGACACAGCATGGGCTCGATGCTGGCGCGCGACTGCGCACAGGAGTACGGCGGCGAGCTTGCCGGGCTGATCCTCTCGGGGACGTTCCGGTCGCTGCCGGGCGCGGAGACGGAGCGGTCGGTCGCCCGCCTGGAGCGCGAGATCGCGGAGAACGGGCGTACGGCACTCTCGTCGTACATCTCCGAACTGTTCGCGTCCTTCAACGACTCGTACGAGCACCGCACCGGCTTCGAGTGGCTCTCGCGCGACGAGTCCGAGGTCGACCTGTATGTGGAGGACGAGTGCTGCGGCTTTCCGTTCAGCGCGGGGCTGGCGCTGGACTGGGTCCGGGCGGTCCGCAAGATCAATGACCCGCGGAACCTGACTCACATCCCGGCGGATCTGCCGGTCCATATCGCCGTCGGCACGGAGGATCCCTGCAACCAGGGCATGACCTTGGTGTACGAGCTGCTGGAGGACTTCCGCTACCTCGGCACGCGGGACCTGACGTGGAAGGGCTACGAAGGGGCCCGGCACGAGATCCTCAACGAGACGAACCGGGAGGAGGTGCGGGAGGACCTGCTGGCATGGCTGGAGAAGCATGCCTGAGGAACTGCGACAAGCCGCTCCTTGCGTCTCTGGGTGATCATTCGATTTCCCAGGGTGATCGATATGCCCGCTGCGGCTGGTACGCGTCCGCGGCGGCCATGACCGCAGCCGTGGGCGGGGGTGCTGACACAGAATGCGATGGCTGTCCTTGCCCGGTCGCCGAACGAAGTCAGCCCTCGAGTCGAGTCTGAGCTCCCATGACGCCCGAGGGCATCGAGTCCCATCTGTCACACTTACCCCAGATGTCTCGCAGGGAGACGCAGTCTGCTGGACGGGCGCTACGGTGACAGGCCGCTGACGCGGAGTGCCCAGTGGCCCTCCCTTCCCCTCCCCTCCCCTCCCCTTCCTGTCGCGTCACCGGTGATGCACGAGTAGTCGCACATGTCCCACCGTGGCCTGATTCGCCATATCGGACGGTGGCGGGTGGGCAAGCACCCCCTGAGGTGCGGTATTGTTCTCGTGCGCGAGCGGCCGGGCGACAGGCCAGGCCGAACGGGCACCGGGACGTGGCGCAGCTTGGTAGCGCACTTGACTGGGGGTCAAGGGGTCGCAGGTTCAAATCCTGTCGTCCCGACACTGGTCAGAGGCCCTCTGGGATCTTCCCAGGGGGCCTCTGACATCAGCGGCTGACATCAACAGGCGGTTCAGACCGCTGCAGGGACTGCGTGGCGCCGCCGTCGCCCTACTCGTCCTCATCCAAGGCCAGTGCGTCGTCCATGCGCTCAGCGACGGCTTTCAGGGTCGTCACCATCACGTGCGCCTACGTGTCGAGTGTCATCGTAATCGTGCTGTGACCGAACGTTTCCGTGATGGTCCGGGCATCCGCCCCTGGGTGGGACGGCCAGTCGGGGTGGTGAAGACCAACCCGCTCGGCTGCACAGGTGACGGATTCCACCTGTCGCCAACGGCAGCGCGCTCCCGGCGCTGTATCTCCCGGTGCTCCTCAAGCGCGGCCACACACCGCTTGGACAGCGAGATGGTGCGCAGCAACCTGGTGGTCTTCGGCATCCCGAAGATCAACTCTTGCTTAATGCGCTGACGTGTTGGCCCGCTAACCCCCGGCCTTACCCACCCGCGCGCGATTGCCCCCTCCAGACCATCAAGGGGGCATCGGTGTATGCACTACGCCATCGCACAGGGGGACGGCTGAGCTATCCCCGCCGCTTACTTTGGGGAG
This sequence comes from Streptomyces sp. HSS9-12, assembly GCF_054963655.1. NCBI lineage: Bacteria > Bacillati > Actinomycetota > Actinomycetes > Kitasatosporales > Streptomycetaceae > Streptomyces > Streptomyces sp. HSS9-12. Next base: position 18,916 of record NZ_JBUEGC010000034.1, read on the forward strand.
GGCGGCACCTGCCCGGTTCGGACGAGCCATTCCGCATAGCGCCAGCGCAGCGCTTCAGTACAAAGGCGATCCGCCGCGGACCCCACCCAGGATGCTTGCGCCGCAACTCGCACACCGCCGCCTCCACCTCAGCAGAGGCCTGATGCGGACACGAAACCGGCCTACGGGAACGATCCGCCAACCCCGCCAAACCGGCGGCCTCATACCGGGACTTCCACCCGCTCACCGTCTGCCTGGACACCCCCAGCGAGGCGGCGACCTCCGTCACCGTCGCCCCCGCCAGCACCGCAAGCACAGCGCGGTATCTCTGCTCGACTACCGACAACTCCACCAGCGCCAATCCCGGCCTCCTGCCACACGCCGCAACGACGCGCACAGAAAAGCCGATCACGGCCACTGTCAACCATCAGCTGGGACCGAAGTGTCAAGCATCTCCCGGGACCGGACACTCGGCCGTCTCTGAGCGCGGTACAAGTTTCTCTACTTCATCAAGGCCCGCGCACGGCGCGGGCGCGCGCCGCCTTGTCGGCGGGGCCGCCGCCCTGTCTTCGCCAGCGGCGGCCCCGCCCGGCGGCCGCTGCGTGCCGCGGGCATGGGCGAAAACTGAGCTTTCGCATACGCATTGATCGAGCCAGGATGAGCCCCATGGGGGAATTCACCATGCGCGCAGCGTTCCGTCTCACGTTCACCGACTACCACGAGGACCCAGGCGACAGCGACGTGCTTCGACGAGCGGTCACCGTCCAAGCCGACCGCATCACATTCGACGATGGCAACCTGAACCTTTGGCTCGCTGGTACCCACGTCGGAGAGTTCCCGATCGACATGATTGAGTCCGTCTGTCCCCAGGGCGATGCCGGCAGGAAGCGAGAGTCCCCGGAGGAACTACGTGCCCGCTATCCGCGGATGGGCCACCCATGGTCGCCGGAGGACGACGCACAGCTCGTTGCTCTCTACCAGGAAGGGAAACGTGACTTTGACGCCCTCGGGGAGCGGTTCGGCCGAAAGCCCAGTGCCATCCGATCGCGATTGGCCAAGCTCGGGCTGGAAAGGCTCGCCTAAGAGGGGGCCAAGGCCCAAACGTCTGTGGCTGGGGCGGCCGGTTCCACGACTTTAGCCCAAGACCGGGAAGTTAGGGGCTGGCCGTGTCTGTTGGGGTGGGTTGTGGTGTGAGGGTGATGGTGATCGTGGCGGGTGCCTTGCGACCGACGCTGCCTGCTGTCTTGTTGTAGGCGTAGGGAGAGAGTGTGCGTTTCACGCAGCGGGGGCTGATGCGGGAGCGTCTGCGCCGGTCGGTGAGGTTGCGGGGATGCAGCAGGACGGCCAGGGCCGCGGTGGCTGGAGGGGTGGGGGCGGGAACGGCGGCGGTAATCACCGTGTGGCGTGCAGTGCGCAGGGCGATGGCGAAGGAGAGGCGGTCGGGGTCGAGGCCAGCGCTGTGGGCGGTGTCGTGGATCGCGGTGCGGGTGAGCTGGAAGACGGTCAGCAGGGCATAGATCTCCTGCTCAACGCCTCCCACGGTGTGGGAGCGCAGGACGCGGTCTGCTCCGCGGAGGGTGACTTTCAGTCCGTAGTAGGCGGTCTCGATCTCCCACCGCTGGTGGTAGAGCTCGGCCAGTTCGGCCGCGGGGTAGCGGACGGGGTCCAGGAGAGTGGTGATGAGCCGGACCGTGCTCGTGCGCTGCTGGCCGTCGGTGGTGGTGACGGTGACCTGGTAGCGGATGACACGCACGGTCATGGCAGTGAGCGCAGGCGGCGGTGTCGAGCGCTTGCGGCGCTGCCAGGCGGCCAGGCGGTCGCCGGAGCGGCGGTCGAGGATCTGGGAGAGGTGGCTGCCGTCCGCCAAGGGCTGGATCACCGGCAGCAGGCGTCCGGACTGGACCCGCCACAGCAGGTCAGCTCCCGTAGAGGCGGCGTCTCGGATGGCTTCGTATCCGTCGTATCCACGGTCGGCCAGCAGCAGTATCCCCGGACGCAGAGCAGGCAGCAGGCGGCGGGCCTGCGGCAGTTCCTTGTCGTGCATGGGCCCGAAGACAGCCCCGATCAGCGCCCGGGTGCCGCATTCGACCAGGGCCGTCAGCCGCACCTGCGGATAGCCAGCCGGACGGCTCGTCGCCTTCGCATGGCGTCCGTAGTGCGACACGTTCGCCGCACTGTCGGCCACCTCCACACTCGTGCCGTCCCAGGCCACCACCCGCAGACCACGCCAGAACACCCCCGGCGTCCCCTCGGCACCCACCGGGCCGCACAGCCGGTCGAACAACAACGCCAACGGCGCGGTCCCCAGACGGCGGCGGGCCTGCCGCAGTGCCGCCGCCGACGGATCAGGCACCAGCGGACCGGGCATCCCGGCGGTCAGCGCGGCCCACACCCCTCGGTAGCCACAGTCACCGAACAGGGTCATGGCCAGCACGAAGTAGACGACCACCCGGGCCGGCAGCAGCCGCACCCGCTTCTCCAACCGTCCGGTGGCGGCCAGCACCTCATCGACCAGAACCGGCGGCACCCACCGGGTCAACACCCCCAACTGACCGGGCTTCCACACCCCGGACCGGCCACGCGACCGCGGCGCGGTGGCACACTGAACAGACAACGGAGCCCCCTCCGACTGCGACTTCGACACTCACAGTCCGACAGGGGCTCCGTTGCCACGTCAACCCAGCCCATCTCGCCCTTGACACACCACGCCACCGGCTAACTTCCCGGTCTTGGACTTTAGCCAGCCACTTCGGCGCGAGCCTCGCAGATCATGGCCCCAACGTCGTGCTTTACCGGGCAGGTCCACAGACTGCCCGACGCGCCGAAAGCTTACGAGGCCATGATCACTCGCGCCAAAGCAGCTCCCGGCCAAAGTCGCTCCACCGTCCGCGTGTGTTAGTGACCGGCCGTAGTCTTCGGTCTCACATAGAGGCGCAATCACACCTCTACTGACCTCGTGGGCCGATACTCAAGAAGGTGTAGGTTCGCTTCGCTCTGCCCAAGGTGTTCTGCCACACGGTTTGCACCTCGACAACCACTGATACGGGCTTCATGTAAAACTGCCCGAGGCTTTCGTCTGTAAGGCTGGGGTCTAGTTCTGCGGTAATGATTCGTTCGTCCTCAAGTTGCAGATCCACCTTGCGGAGATTGCTGACCGTTCGGAGGACGCCTGAAAGAGTGATTCGTTCGGTCTACTCACTCACCTTAGTTACGACTGATTCCAAGAAGGCGGCCTCGCGACGGTGAAGACGAGTTGAGCGGATGCCGTTTTACTCAAGTAGGTTCTTAATCAGTGTCTGAAGACGGCCGGCATGCGTAATTCCCAACGGACCGAGGGCATCTCGCAGTTCAGCGATAGACGGTGTATCAGATCGCGCCGAGTCCCACACATCGATCACCCTAGAAATGGCGATATCCACCAGAGGTGGCCCGCCTTCGATGTCTAGAGTCCCTTGATCTTCTGCCGTTTGATTACTCGGATTTTGCGGCTTCTGCCACAAGTGGAAGACGGTAGATCCTGGTGTTGGCTGCGGCGAAAACATCAATTCGACTGAACTACGAAGCGCCTTCCGGCGAGCAGCCTTCCTCGTCCCACCCTGCTCGATTGCTTTTGCACGCAGCGACTCCGCTGCCGCAGTGATCATTCCTTGGAAGTCACCGATAAGCGCAACGGCTAGAGGAACTGGCATCGCTGAAGGTTCAGAACCCTCGGCATGGAACCGCAGAGTAGCGCGACGTCGTGGAACAGGACTTTCAATCCCGCACGCCCTGGCAAGCCGAAAGCGTTGCGCCATGGCTAGGTCAATAGAGTCGCGCGGAATAGTGTCACCGGTCGTTGGCTCGACTTCTCGCCTCAACCATTCCCTAAGGGCCGACTTATTGCCGATCAGGTCAGCAGGGAAGGGTCGCTGATCGCTCACAGCAGCACCTCCACGTAGCCACGGCGCCGAGACAGGCCATCTTCCTCGCCCTTCAGCCGCCAGGGCGGCCTGGCAGCGACTCGACCGAACTGTGGCCGAGCTGCTGGGCCTTGCAACGCCCTTGACCACTGCTCTGCCTCGTGCAGGTCCCGACGGATAGGGTTCGGGTAACGCGCACGGCTCCCGTCGAGCAGAGCTGTGACCGCCCAAGCCTTAGACCGGAGAAGACCTGCGTGAGCGTCCTCAGTCAGTTCGTGTGGAGCGTCGCCGACACCCTGCGCGGCCCCTACCAGGAAGCCGAGTACGGCTCGGTGATCTTGCCGTTCACCGTGCTTCGCCGCCTGGAGTGCGTGATGGAACCGCACCGGGAGGCGATGGCCGAGATCATCAGCGAGTACCCCGGTGATCAGCAGCGCCGCACTTACCTGAAGCTCAAGACGCGCACCCCGGACAATGCGGGCCTGAACTTCTGGACCACCAGCAAGTACACCCTGGAAAAGGCTCTGCAGGACCCGAACAACCTCGCGGCCAACCTCATCGACTACGTCTCTGGCTTCTCGTCGAACCTGGACGTATTCAAGTCCTTCGACTTCGAGAACGTCCTGCGCACCCTCGACGCCCGCGACCGCCTCTCGCCGGTCGTCAAGCACTTCCAGGGGATCGACCTGAGCCCTGAGACCGTCTCGAACGCGGACATGGGAGACCTGTTCGAGAATCTCATCTACCGGTTCGCCGAGTCCGCCAACGACGGCGCCGGCCAGTTCTACACACCCCGCGACGTCGTCCGCCTCCTCGTCGACCTCGTCTACGCCGAGGACACCGAGGCACTGCGCGACCGTAGCCAGGTCCGCTCCATCTACGACCCCACCGTCGGCACCGGCGGCATGCTGACCGTCGCCGACGAGCACCTTCACGACCTGAACGCGTCCGTCTCAACGGCCCTGTTCGGCCAGGAGATCAACCCGCGCACCTACGCGATCTGCAAGGCCGACCTGCTCATCAGGGGCCAGGACCCGACCAACGTCCGCCAGGGCGACACCCTCGTCGTCGACCGATTCGAGGACCGCAAGTTCGACTTTGTCCTATCGAACCCGCCATTCGGCACCGACTGGAAGGCCGTCGCCTCCGAGGTGACCGCCCAGCACGAGCGCGGCGGGCAGGGACGTTTCGCCCCGGGCCTACCCGCCGTCGGGGACGCCGCGATGCTGTTCTTGCTCCACGTGGCCTCGAAGATGCGCGACGTCGACGAGAACGGCCACGGCGGGAAGGCTGGCATCGTCCTCAACGGCTCGCCGCTCTTCAACGGCGGCGCAGGATCCGGACCGTCCAACATCCGTGGGTACATGCTGGAAAAGGATCTGGTCGAGGCCATCGTCGCCCTCCCCAACGACATGTTCTACAACACCGGCATCGCTACCTACCTGTGGATCCTCTCGAACGCCAAGCCCGCTGAGCGCAAGGGCACCGTCCAGCTCATCGACGCCACTGGGCTCGGCTCCAAACTGCGCAAGTCGATCGGCGCCAAGCGGGTCGAGGTGGCTGAGAAGGCTCGCACCGCCATCGTGCGGGCATTCGCCTCCCGCGAGGCATCGGACACCTCGAAGGTCTTCGAGAACCGCGACTTCGCCTACTGGACGATCACAGTCGAGCGTCCCCTGCGCCTCAGGTTCCAGTGCACCGCCGAGCGGATCGCCGACGTGGCCGACCACAAGACCCTTGGCAAGATCCCGGACCTGGTTGAGGCCCTCGGCTCTTTCGGCGAGCAGGTCTACTTCAATAGGGAGGAGTTCCTCCGCGACCTCGGCAAGCACCTGCGTGAGTACCCAGTCACGCTGACTGCGGCTCAGCGCAAGACACTGTGGCAGACGATTGGCGAACACGATGACGACGCCGACGTCTGCCGCTACACCTCCGGCCCGCACAAGGACGAGATCGAGCCCGACCCTGCGCTTCGCGACACAGAGAACATCCCCTTCGGCTGGGGCGGTCACCCGAAGACCCACGATGCCGCCGAGGAGACCATCGACGCATACGTCGAGGCCGAGGTCAAGCCGCACGTGCCCGACGCCTGGGTCGACAAGGCCAAGACGAAGACCGGCTATGAGATCCCGTTCACCCGGCACTTCTTTCGGTACGCCCCGCCGCGGCCGCTGGAGGAGATCGACGCCGACCTCAACCGCGTCGTCGGCGAGATCCTGGAGATGCTGCGGGAGGTGGAGGCATGAGTTCGTACGACCTTGCCGCAAGCGGGTCTCCGTGGCTCGGAGATGTCCCATCTCACTGGCGGGTAAGTCGCTTCGGATACGAAGCGCTGGTCAACGGGGGACAAGTGGACCCGCGTATAGAGCCATGGCGCTCTATGATCTTGGTCGCACCAAACCATATTGAGAGCGGTACCGGCCGAATCGTTGGTCGTGAAACGGCCGCCGAACAAGGTGCAGACTCTGGTAAGTATTTGGCCAGCGCGGGCCAGATTATCTACTCGAAGATCCGACCAGCTCTCAACAAGGTCACCATCGCAGTTGAAGACTGCCTATGTAGCGCTGACATGTATGCAATGTCGTTCCGGCCGACCGTCCTTCCCCGTTATGCGCTCTACTACATGCTCGCACGGCCGTTTCACTCGTATGCGACGGTCACCTCAATGCGCGTCAAAATGCCGAAGATCAATCGCGATGAGCTTGCTGCCGTCCCATGGCTCGTTCCTCCGCTTGAAGAGCAGCGAGCCATCGCAAATTCCCTAGACCATGAGACGACGCAGATCGACGCTCTGGTCGCCAAACAGAACGAGTTCATCGCGCTACTCCAGGAGCGCCGGTCGAATCGAACTGCCGATATTCTGGCGGACCTGGGCGTGCCCGACACGCAGTTGCGGAGAGTCGCTCGAATTCAGACCGGCGTCACCTTGTCAGGAAACGGGGATCCAAATCTCCCGTCATGGCCTTACCTGCGAGTCGCCAACGTACAGATGGGCCATGTGGACCTATCGGAGATCAAGACGCTCCACTTGTCAGAGCGGGTTGCTTCTTCTTCGATGCTCCGAGCTGGCGACGTGCTCATGACCGAGGGCGGCGACATTGACAAGCTGGGGCGCGGCACCGTTTGGGACGGTCTTATCAACCCAATGCTCCATCAGAACCATGTGTTCGCCGTCCGGCCAAAACCCGGAAATCTGCTGCCAGAGTACCTGGCGCTATGGCTCGATTCGCCCACCGCGCGGGAATATTTCTACGTGACGGCAAAGAAGACAACCAACCTTGCGTCGACAAACAAGACCATTGTTGGTCAGCTTCCGATTCGTGTGCCGTCCATTGAACAACAGAATTCTGTAATTCAGCGTCATTCCCAAGAGGTTGGTCGGATCGACGCCCTGATCGCCAAGGCGCAAGAGCACATCACCTTCGCCAAGGAACGTCGTGCCGCGCTCATTACGGCCGCGGTGACTGGACAGATCGACGTACGGACTACTCAGAAGGCAGGCTGAATGATGGCGTCCTCGGATCAGACCCACGAGGAGGCATTCGAGACCGAGATCGCCGAGTACCTGGCCGCCCACGGCTGGGAGTACAACACCTCCGACGACGGTTATGACGCTAAGCGCGCCTTGTGGCCCGAGGACGCCCACTGGTGGCTGAGCACCACCCAGGCCGAGGAGTACGAGAAGGTCGTCAAGATCGGCACGCCGAGCGAGCAGGCCGACAAAGACGCGCTCCTCGACGCCCTCGTGAAGCGTCTAGACACCCCTATGGCCTCCGGCGGCGGCACCCTTAACGTGATGCGCCGGAAGTTCTCGCACACCCGTGGTGCGACAGCTCACTTCCGGTTGTGCCAGTTCGCGCCGGCGACGACGCTGAACCCGACGGTGACAAAGGCGTACGAGTCGGTGAGGCTGCGGGTGGTGCGGCAGGTGCACTACTCGTCGGCCCGCGGTGACAACCGGTCGATCGACCTAGTGTTCTTTGTCAACGGCCTGCCGGTGGCAACGCTGGAGCTCAAGTCCTTCTTTAAGCAGGAGTGGCGCACTGCAGTCAAGCAGTACAAGCAGGACCGCCAACCAAAAGGCCAGCCGCTCCTCGGCTTCGGCACTCGCGCCCTGGTCCACTTTGCCGTCGACGACGACGAAGTCTGGATGACCACGAAGCTGGCCGGCGACAAGACCCACTTCCTGCCGTTCAACCGGGGCCACGCCGACGGCGCGAAAGGCAACCCCTCGAACCCGAGCGGCGCGGCCACCTCCTACCTATGGGAGGAGGTCCTCGAGCGGCACAACTGGCTCCACATCCTCGGCACCCTGATGTTCCTGCGCAAAGACGAGGACGAGGACCCGGCCACCGGGAAGATCAAGCGCACGACGACGCTAATGTTCCCCCGCTACCACCAGTGGCGTGCAGTGCGGCGGATCGTCAACGAGGTCCGCGCTGGCGGGCCGGGGCGGCGATATCTGATCGAGCACTCGGCCGGCTCGGGCAAGACCAACACGATCGCCTGGACCGCGCATCACCTCGCTCGGCTGCACGATGAGGACGATCGCAAGGTCTTCGACAAGGTCCTGATTATCTCCGACCGCAAGGTCCTCGACCGGCAACTCCAGGACGCCGTTAGCCAGGTCGACGACTCCGGCGACTCGGTGGCCATCATCAATTCCGCCGCCGTGCGCCGCTCGGGCGGCTCGAAGTCCCGGGCCCTACTCGACGCGCTAACCGGGCCTGCTCTGGCCGTCGTGGTCACGATCCAGACGTTCCCCTACGTTAAGGGCCTGATCGACACGACGCTCGGCGACAAGGTGTTCGCCGTCATCGTCGATGAGGCCCACACCTCCCAGTCCGGCAAGACGGCCAACGCCCTGAAGAAGGTCCTCACCGAAGGTGGGCAGGTCGCCGAGGACGAGGCGGTCGACACCCAGGACGTCGTCAACGAGCTCCTCTCTGCCGACGACGAGCACGCCAAGCGCGAGCGCCGGATCTCCGCCGAGACGGCTGCACGAGCCGCGTCACCGAACGTGTCGTTCCTTGCGTTCACCGCCACGCCGAAGCACAAAACGAAGACCCTGTTCGGGCGCCCCGGCGAGGATGGCAAGCCCGAGTCCTTCGACGTGTACACGATGCGGCAGGCCATCGAGGAGGGGTTCATCCTCGATGTGCTGCGTGGTTACCAGACGTACAAGACCGCCTTCGAGATCGAGGAGCGCGGCGCCGATGGCGTCGTTACCACGATCGGCAGCGACGATGAGGGCCAACTGGTCGACCCGAAGGCCGCGACGAAGAAGATCATGCGGTTCAAGAACCTGCACCCGTCCAACATCGGGCAGAAGGTCGAGATTATCGTCGAGCACTTCCGGGCCAACGTCGCGCACCTCCTCAACGGCCAGGCCAAGGCCATGGTCGTCACCTCCTCACGCCAAGCAGCCGTCCGCTACAAGATCGAGACGGACAAGTACATCCGCACCAAGGGCTACAAGCTCAAGACGATCGTCGCGTTCTCCGATGACGTCACCGACGAGGAGTACGGCTTGGAGAACGCCACCGAAGCGTCCTTGAACCCGGGCCTCGGCTCCGATCTCGCCCGTGAGTTCAGGCGCCCCGACTACCGGCTGATGCTGGTGGCGGAAAAGTTCCAGACCGGCTTTGACCAACCGCTGCTGTGCGCGATGTACGTCGACAAGCAACTCCCCGACGTCCACGCCGTCCAGACACTCTCCCGCCTCAACCGCACCTACCGCGCCCCGTCAGGGGAGACGAAGGACCAGACGTTCGTCCTCGACTTCGTCAACGACCCCGTTGACATTCAGAATTCATTCCTGCAGTACTACACCGAGGCCCACGTCGAGACTGCCACCGACCCCAACCTCGTCCACCAGCTCGCCACGAAGCTCGCCCAACCCGGCATCTACACCCGTGCCGACATCGAACGCTACGCCGAAGCCTGGTGGGGCAAGCAACGGCACTCGGCACTGGCGGCGGCGATCGCACCGGCCCGCGACGAGTTCACCAACCGATGGGCCGACGCAACCGAAAGGGACGACCGTGAAGCCCTGAACGAGCTGCGAACCTTCCGCAAGGACTGCGGCTCCTACGTCCGCCTCTACGACTTCATGTCTCAGGTCGTCGACTACGCGACCACCGACTTGGAGAAACTCGCCGAGTTCCTGCGCCAGCTGGTGCGCCTGCTCGCGGTCGAAGATCCCCGAGCCGACGTGGACCTGTCCGGGATAGCCCTGAAGCGGGTGCGGCACGTTGACCAGGGCAAGGCGGCTATAGCGCTGTCCGGAGATCAGGAGACGCCGGGGCTGCGGGGCGTCGCTGGCATCGGTACCGCCGTGGCCCGCGATCCGCAACAGGTACTGCTGTCGGAGGTTATCGCCAAGATCAACAGCCTGTTCGGCGGTGAGTTCGCGGACCCCCAGATCGGCGGCTTCGTCACGGCCGCGGCCGGGATGGCCGAGGAGGATCCGCTGATCGCCGAGCAGATCGACAACAACGCCGAGGACCAGTTCCTCATCTCCCCCAACCTGCGTGAGGCCCTCGCCGACGCGGCCGTCCTCAATGAAGGGGCTTTCGGAAAGCTGACCGGCGCGCTGACCGGCGAGAGCGAGCGAGCCGAAGAGCTCATCCAGCTGATCGGTGCCTATCTGTACCGGTCCCGGCGCGCGCGCACGGAGCCGGAGGCTGAGCCGGAAGATCTAACGGAATGATCCCCTGAGGGGGCCTCACGGGGGCTGACCAGAACCTTCCCACTCCATCACACGGCAGTGCCTGCGCTGTACCCCAGTCTCCTGTCCGCCGGCCCGGGCGTCCGCTCCCCCGCCCCGGCCTACCACTCCGCGGGCAGGACGAGCGGGGCCGTAATCCAACAGCGACTGTGAAACAACAACATCGCTGGAGCCAACATGCCTTGAGTCGGGATGATGGGATTTCCGTTGACCTCACTCATTCCTGTTCGGCCTGCTCGTCAAGCAATGTCCGTGCCAGCTCGGAGAGGGTTGCACCACCGTCCAGCGTCCACCGTGCGGGACCTTGAACGGCCACAGGGGCTTCCTCCCAGCCTGCGAGTTCGTAGAGGTTCAGGACCAGGCGCGTCGGCGAGTAAGCGCGCCCGTCGACCGCCCACACAAGACACCGTGTCCGATCGTTTACCCACGCTGCCTCACCGCGTCGGGGGTCCTCCGCGAGCCAAGGCGTGAGCGCGTCGACCTCGGGCTTGTTCCACAGGCGTAGCCGGACTGGCGTGCCGTTCCTGATCCTTCCGTGATCCACGAGGGTAGGCACAGCGTTAGGGCGGCGTGGCTTGCGCTTGCTCTCCTTGGTGGCCTTGTAGATGGCCGGTAGGTCGGGGATGACCCCTTCGCGTTCGGCGTCGCGCAGTACCAGCTCCGCCAGTCGCTTGCAGCGCCCGGCGTCAGTGAGTGTTCCACTGAGGAAGGAGGTCGGTCCGTACTCCGTGTCAATGTGGTGGATCAACCAGGACAGAACCCGATTGGTGAGTGCAGGAACCTCTCGCAGAGCCGCATCCCAGTCGTACTCCGGATCGTCGATGCGGTCCTGATCGAGAAGCTGAAAGACCAGATGGGTGACGAGTAGGTCGCCTCGCTGGCTCACGTCGGCGGCGCGCTTCTGGAACCGCTTGCGTTCTTCATTGAGGGCGGTACCCACGGTGCGGTGAACAAGTACAGAGCGCCAGATCTGGAAGGCTCCAGGACGCTCCCCGAAGAGGCGAGGGTAGGCGCCTCCGCTACCACGCTCCCAGAGAAGGTCTGTATCTCGCTTTGCACGTACGGCGAGGTCGGTGTTGCGGTGCGCACAAGCCAGGGCAATGGCGGCGTGCACCACAGAGCAGCCCTCGTCCGGCGCTGGATCGGGCTCACCACGCTTGAATACGTAGGTCTTTTGGAGAGACAGCATGAAGTCTTCGCGGATCATCGCCTGCACCTCGTCCAAGGCGATGAAGTCGCGCTGTTCCACGTGGTTCTGCGTATTGGTTGTCTCTGTGATGCGCTGTGCGAGATCCGACATGTTCTTGTCGACGACGATCACCTTGACCGTGACCTCAGCGTCCTCGACCGCCTCAGGGAACGTCTTAGTGGCGCGGTGTGCCGCCGCGACGGTTTGCGCGCCGTTTACGACGCTGACTCCTGAGAGGTGCAGGTGCACGGGTTCGTCTGGACGGCGGCGCCCCGGCCATTCCTCTTCTAGCTGATTGCACAGCACAGTCACACCGTTATTAAAGAGCCAGAAATTCTCAGGCTCGTCCACCAGAGTTCTCAACATGCCCGAATTAACTCGGGTTGTACCCAGGGATTGACGCAAGTTCTGCTCGTACAACTGGCTTTCATGTTTTTGATACCATTCGGCAATATTGCTTGCTGGAACCGTACCCTGATACGCAGTGAGTGGAGTGTTCCTTCGAAGCCAGTTCGTCATCCGCACGGTTACCCGTACAGGCTCGGGAGCAAGATCCTCACGGATCTGTCGGAGGATGTCCGCAGCGGGAACCACGCGGTACTCAAGGACCGGCCCAAGGCCGTTGAACTCGTTCCGAGCGTCTTCAAGAACGTTGATGGTTTCCCTGCCAAGTGTCCCCACACCCATGACAGCGATCACCAGAGTTACCTTGAGTCGCGCGTCATGCATCGCTGCGTTGACACGAGCAGCGACTGGCTCCAGGCGGTTGTTGAAGCGGTCGAAACTTCGCTGCTCGATGAGGCGAAGACCAGCGATGAGCTTGTGCGCCGCATTGGTGTCGAGCTTGCCCTTGCCTTCGTCGCTCCACTTGGCTTGGACGAGCCAGACCTCTTGTGTGCCCTCAGTGACGGCCACACCGTCGATGCCTTGGTCATCTTCACCGTCGATGACGGAGGCGCCGGCGGCCTTGTGATCACAACCTGTCACTTGGCGTACGGCAGCCGCTGTCAACGCGCGGGAGAGGAAGCGCTGTTCGTAGCCCTGCCGGTCGTACCCTTTGAGGTCCTCGTCATAGATGAGCCCCTGGTATTGCTGCAGAAGCGCAGTGCGGATCTGGTGAATACGGATAGGGGCCGTTGCAGCCCTGCGTTCTGTCTCTTCCAAGTCCGCCCCCAATGCCCTGCGCTGCGTTGCGCTGACACAGTCTAGGGACAGACCAGGAGGGCAGGGGGCTGATCGTCGCCACGTGGTCCAAGGGGATCCTCTGAGCTGACGCAAAATCATCTTGCCCCAGCGCTGTCATAGATGACTAGGCCGCTGCGTGAGCGGACGAGGTGTCACAGGATGGGTTGGGCGGCACCCTGCGCTCACCCTTGCCTCTCTGACGCGCTAATAGATCAGGTCCACTGTCACCAAGGCTCTGGCACCTTCGATTTGCCCGCCCCACGGCGCGGTCCAGGACAACAGTCGTCGAAGAAACAGGGTGGCGGGCGGCTCTGATCAGGTCCGCGAGCTCGCCCCGCCGGGTGACCAGGTCTTCGACCACGTGTGTCCCGTTCGTATCCGCCACATTGCCCATCTTGCTCGACAACATCGTCGACAAGGGCCGATTCCACGGCAGCATCTCTGAGCTTTGGCCGTGGCGTGCCAGATCCATGCCAGAACGAGCGGTCAGTCATGGTCAACTGCGGAGGCTCACGGCCTCAGTCGTGGGTCACCGGGTCCGCTGGCCAGTGTCCGCAGTGACCAGCGGAGACGGCTTGGAGAACACCACCAGGCTTACAAAGCAGCCGTCGGTCTCCGTAGGCGATTCTCGCCTCGGTGCAGGTCAGCGAGGGATCCGCCGGCCCGCACGGGTGAGGACGAGTGTGAGGCACCCTAGCCACTGGCCGTCGTCCGGATACTCCCAGTTCCCGCTTTCTGCCAGAAGGGCTGCGAGGCCCTGGCGCGGGATGGAGGGGCCGGGCTGGTAGCCGCGGGCTCCCTCGGGGGAAGTCCAAGGGACCAGGCGTGCCACCTCGATCCATCCCTTGTCGATCAGGGACAGCAGGACGACGGCCAGATCGGAGGAGGGCCTCGAGGCGAAAGGCTCATCCAGATCACCCCAGACGCCGGGCAGGATGTCGATCTCGGAGGCGTTGATCATGAATGCGCGCTCCACAGGCGACAGCTTGTCCGTTGCGGGATGGCTCATGCAGCGATCATTGCAGCCTTGAGCCGCCTGGGCCGTCTCTGGGCCGTGCGAGGTTGGCCAACGGTGACAGAGGACACCCACGGGTGACCGCCGTCGCACCGCTCTGGCCTGGGGCGCCGTTGTCGATCTGCGACACTGGGTCGACGGCATTGCGCGTCCGCTCCTGACTGGACGGCATCAGGTGTGCATACACCCGCAGTGTCAGCCCCGGGTCGGCGTGCCCCAGGTACTGGCTGACGGCCTTTGGAGGTCAAGGGGTCGCAGGTTCAAATCCTGTCGTCCCGACACTGGTCAGAGGCCCCTTGGGATTTTCCCAGGGGGCCTTCGACATCAGCGGCTGACATCAACGGGCCACTCAGCCGGCCGCAGGGACGCCTCCGCCGCCATCGCTGTCCTCCTCGTCGTCATCGGTGCCGAGCGCGTCGTCCATGCGTTGAGCAGCAGCTCTCAAGGTCGTCTCCATCACGTGCGCGTACGTGTCGAGCGTCATCGTGATCGTGCTGTGACCGAGCGTTTCCATGATGGTCCGGGCATCCACCCCCTGAGCCAGTAGCAGCGAAGCGCAGGTGTGCCGCAGGTCGTGAACGCGCACCCGGCGGACGTGGGCTTTGCGGCACAGGACCGTCAGCATGCGATTCAGGCTCCGCGGGTCGGTGGGACGGCCCGTAGGGGTGGTGAAGACCAAGCCGCCCGGCTGCACGAGTGACTGGCTCCACTTGTCGCCGGCGATGGCTTGCTCCCGGCGCTGAACCTCCCGGTGTTCCTTGAGGGCGGCCACGCATCGCTTGGGCAGCGAGATGGTCCGGAGCGATCGAGCGGTCTTCGGCGTGCCGAAGATCAGTTCCTGCTTGATGCGCTGGAGATTCCGCCGGACCCTCAGCTGTCCCCTGTCCAGGTCGATGTCCTGCCAGGTCAGGGCGAGTACTTCCCCGCGACGCAGCCCTGTGGAGACCAGCAGCAACCATAGGGCGTACAGGCGGTGGTCACGCGCGGCCTTGAGCAGCATCCTGGCCTCCGTCCGGTCCAACGGTCGCACTTCTTGCCGGGCGACGGTTGGGGTCTCCACGATCTTCGCGACGTTGCGGGCGATGAGTTCTTCGCGGACAGCGTGCTGGAGAGCTGAGCGCAGTACTGCGTGGACGTACTGAACGGTGCGTGCCGATGGCCGGCGGTTGCAGCACTTCCCGATCGCGCAGCACGTCCGTTCACCCTCTTTGCGGGCCGCGTCGACACGGCGCAGACAGCACAGGCAGGCGTCCTTGAACGCCGCGAGGAACGTGCGGATGTCGGCGGGGGAAAGCCGGTTGAGCTTCTTCCTGCCGAGGGAGGGCGTGATGTACAGGCGCGCCATGATCTCGTAACTCGTGAAGGTGGACGGCTTGAGCCGTGCGGAGGCCGCGGTCGCCAGCCAGTAGGTGAGGTAGTCCCCCAGCGGCATGGCGGACGTGGCGGCGGGGATGCCCTGACGAGTCTTCTCCTGAAGCTCGGTGAGCTTGTCCGCCACGTCGGCGCGGGTCTTCCCGTAAACGAACTTGCGGACGCGTGTTCCGTCCGGACGGTAGACGTAGGCAGCGCCCTGGTAACGCCCGTCCTTCCTCCTGGTGATGGTGCCTTCGCCATTGGCTCGACGCTTGGCCATTCAGGCAGCCTCCTCGATGCTGTGCTGGATAAAGGCGCGGAGCGCGTCCACCGGGATGCGACGAGAGCGGCCGGCCTTGAGGCTCTTGAGCTGACCGGAGCGGAGGAGGTCGTAGACCTTGCTTCGGCTGAGCCGCAAGGCGGCCATGGCCTCTTTGACGGTGACGGCTTCAACAGAGCTGGGCAGGGGGGTGTTCAACGAGGTATGCCTCCTCCGCAGGGGGGCTCGGGGTTCTTTGGGGATCCGCAACAGCCGCCACGCCGCAACATTGCTGGTCAGGGGCTTGGATCTGTGGCGGATAGCGGTTTTGTTGCGGATAGGTGCCGCCACGTCGGGACGTGGCGGCACCTCTGGGGTGGTGGTTGGTCAGCCGACGACCCTGAGCGGGCGCGTGGCGGTTTCCGGAGCCGTGTGGCGGATGCCGGGAAGCGGATTCGCCACAGATTCACCCCCGCTGACCTGGGGTGTGGCGGATGTTGCGGATGTTGCGGATTCTCCGGGGGGTGGGGGGCAGTACCGCGCCCACGCGTCCTGGAGGTCTTCCGCGTAGTAGCCCTTCGGGGTCCCGGAGGCGGTGCGGATGCCGCGCGGCTTGATGGGCTTGTTGTTCGGGGTGACGTACTGCCCGAGCAGCTTCGACAGCATCCGTGAGTTCAGCGGCTTGTCGTCGATGTCGCCCCAGGGAGCGTCGTCCATGGCGAGGAGACATTCGAGGATGACGGCGGTGGGCATGCGGTCGGCGCCGCAGAACACCTTGTCGCGCAGGTCGGTGAGCAGCCTCACCCCGAGGGAGGCTTCGTCGTTGTCGTGGGCGGCGTTGACCAGTTCCAGGCAGGCAGCGCGGGCGCGGGCGGGCCAGTGCCCGCCGGCGGCGTCGGCGACGGCGAGCAGGGGCTCCCACACGTCGGCGGGCCGGTCGGTGACGCCTTCGGGCATCTCGGGCCAGGCGTCTGCGACTTCGTCCCGGACGGTGTCGGCCCACTGGGCGAGCCGGTCGCGAAGGGCGTTGCCCTGCTGTTCGTGGATGCGGCGGCGGTAGGGCTCGACCTTCTCGTTGGGGGCGCGCTTGCGCATGCGGATGATGACCGAGCGGGTGAGGATCGTGTCCGGCAGAGAGCCGAGTCCGGCCATGGCGACGGCGCAGAAAGACGAGAACCACGCTGCGGTCTGGTTGGCGCCGTCCCCGACGCAGCGCAGCGACTTGCCGCCCCGCCGATAGCCGGAGTTGAGGAAGCCGCGCACGGGTTCGTTGTCACCGGCCTTCGGGCCGAATACGGTGTCGATCTCGTCGAAGAGGAGGGTCGGAGGTCCCTCGGGGGCCTCGACCAGCCGGAAGAGCGCATTGGGGGAGGCGTTGACCGTGGTCGCGGCTCGGGGAGTGAGTGTTTCGATGATCTCCAGGGCGCGGGATTTGCCCGAGCCTGGTTCGGGCGAGAGGAAGGCGATGCGGGCGGTGCCGTCGAAGGCGTCGATGAGGTGGGCATGTGCATCCCACAGAACGACGGCGACGTAGGCCGCTTCGGTGGGGAAGATGTTGAAGCGGCGGTGGAACGCTTCGACCTCGTCGAGCAGCGTGGCGCCGTCGATGGATGGTGCGGGCGGCTTGGGGGCGTTCACCCGGCGTTCCTCCCTTCGGTGGTGTGGCGGAGCGGGCAGTGCCCGCGGTGCGCTTCGTGTTCGTCGATCAGGGCGAGCACGCGGAGGCGGCCGATGGCCATGCGGTTCCGGCCGCACTCGCAGGTGGAAGTGGCGGTGGGGACGGTGCCTTTGGGGGCGCGGATGTGGAGCCACGCCATGGGGAAGCGCCCGTCGCCGCGAGCCGCGGCGTGCGGGGGCTGTTCCGTGCGAAGGGCTGAGAGGACGCCCTGACGGGCGGCCTCTTCTCGGCCGCCCACCTGAGCCGCAGGTGCCGCCGTGTCGGCGGAATCCGGCCCGTGTGCGGTGCCAGGGAGGCTTTTCAGGGGCGGGCGGGACGGGCTGGTCATGCGGCCTCCCGCGGCTTGCAGGTGCGGATGGACCAGTCCAGGGCGCTGCGGATGGTGGCGCGGCACTCGGACGGGGACAGTCCGGTCGCCTCGCCGGCCGCCTGAAACGCCTCCTCCACTACGTTCCGGGCGATCTCGCCCCAGGCCACGAAGCGGCCCAGGGCGCGGGCGCCCTCCAGCAGCCGGTTGTTCCGCCCGCCCTCTGGCGTGGCCCTCACGTCAGCGGTTTCGCGCTCCAGAGCGACCTCCGCCCGGCAGGTGGCCTGGCCCGGGATGAGGAGCGGTGCGGGCGCCGCGGCGGGCGTGGGCGGGCTCTGAAGGCGGTGCATCAGCCAGGTGGGCAGTTCCGCCACGGGGGCGCGGTTGACGGCGTCGTAGGCGCCATGGTGGGTGGTGCTGCCTGCTGCGACGATGTTGCCGCCCCAGCCCCGAGTGTCGATCTTTTTGGCGAGCAGGTCTTTGCTGCTGCCCAGCCCGATGCCCGGGTCGACCTGAAAGTACAGGTGGAGGCCGCCGCTGGGCGTCCGCACCGTGTAGGTAGTCGGCCAGGACTGTCCGGCGCGCTCGCAGAGCGCCGTGAAAGACGTCACGCCGTCAGGCGTGTCCTTACTGTCTTTGTCCTTGGGCACGTCCAGGTCCACCACGAGCAGGCCGGAGGGACCGGTGGCGATGCCGACGTTGAAGGGACCTGCGGACCATGCTGCGCGGATGCGTTCGGGATCTGTGGTGGCGCGCTGTTCCCACTTGCGGTGTCCGCCTGCGCACTCGCCGGTTCCCGGGCAGGAATGCTCTCCGTGCAGCGCAGAGCCCTTGGCGCCGGGCCGGAGGGGGTGAATGTGCCAGCCGCGTGCAGCAGCGGCCAGAGCGGCGTACAGGAGTCCTGCTCGCCGTTGATCAGGGAGTTGGGTCATGCTGGAGACCTCCAACGGGTCTGTGAAGGGGCTGGTTGGCCGGGGCGACCGCGGATCTTTGGCGAGATGGGGCGGTCGCCCCGGGTGCATCTAGAACGGCGGCTCAGCTCCGGACTGCGCCTCTGCCGGGGTGCCAGTCGCAGCCCACGGGTCGCTGGAGGCCTCGGGCGCGGAGCGCTTGGCGTTGATGGCGACGGTGGTGAAGCGCAGGCTGGCGCCGATGTCGTCGACCTCGATGGCGAGCATGGAGCGGTTCTCGCCCTGCTCGGTCTGCCAGTTGTGCTGCCGGATCCGGCCGGACAGGACCACCCGCGAGCCCTTGGTCAGGGAGTCGGTGATGTGTTCGGCCAGGGAGCGCCAGGCGGCGCAGCGGAAGAACGTGGAGGTGCCGTCCTTCCACTGGCCGGACTCGCGGTCGAAGGTGCGGGGGGTGGAGGCGACGGTGAACTTCGCGAGGGCCTGGCCGGAGTCGGTGAACTTCAGCTCGGGGTCGGCAGTCAGGTTGCCGATGACGGTGATCGGGGTTTCTCCGAAGGACATGTGGGGTTCTCCTTACTGGGCGTTGGTGGTGTGGGGTTCGAGGTCTTCGCCGGTGATGGCTTCGGTGACCATGGCCACCACGTCGCGGGCGGCGGGCGGGGTGACGGCGCCGGTGGACGAGCCGCCGGCCCCGCAGAACAAATCGGTTAAGGTCAGCATCAAGCTGGTCCCTTTCAGCGGTTGTTGATGGTTCCGTTGGCACGGCCGAAGAGGCCGGTCGCGGTGATGTTCTGGGTGATCTGAGTGGGAGCCGTCGGCTGCTGGCCGAGGCGGTTGCGGGCGGCCCGCATGAGGGCCGGTGCGGCGATGGCGCCGGCGGCGACGAAGGCAGCGGCGGCCCACAGGGCGTGGCTCATGGCGATCAGTCCAGGGGCTGCGTAGGAGAGTCCGATGCCCCCGGCGGCGATCCCGCCGCCGACGGTGGGAGCGAGCAGGGCGGTGGTCTTGGCCCAGGTCGGGATCGGTTGCGAGCCCGGCTGAGGCGGTGCGGCCAGGGCCGGGTGCTGGGTGTAGGCGAGGGTGCGTACTCCGTTGGGCAGGGTGACGATCTCGACGCCGGGCGGAATCTCGTGGGCGCGCAGCGGCGGCTGGAGATGGGCGGGGGCCTGACGGGCCGGTGCGGTGGTGATCGGGTAGACGGGCTCGGGGTGCACGGTGTCTCCTCCAACCGCCGGTCAAGTGGTGAGCTGGGTGAGGACGTCGGCCATGGCCTGGCACACGGCGTTGATGGGCTGGTAGGCGCCGGTTCCGGCGACGAAGAAGCCGAAGAGGAACAGCACGATCGCGCTGCCGCCTCCGAGATACCGGCCGCGGAGCAGGGCGAGGGCGAGGGCGCCGAAGAGGACGGCGGCGGAGATGGTCATGGCCACGAGTGCTCTCCTGTCGTCATGGCTGGGGATGCGCGGGACCCCCGCTCGGCAGTCGCCTTGGGCGGGGGTCCGGCTTGTCGTCTTGCTTGTCGCCTGACTTGTCGTCTGACTTGTCGTGCGGCTTGTCGCTTGTCTTGTCTTGTCGCTTGTCGCCTCGCAGGTCACAGACGGTTTTCTGCGCCCGCACAACCGTGCGCGGGTCCGTTTCGGGCGAGGGCGACAAGCGGTGGCTGTCAGTCCTCGGGCGGCGTCTGGGGGGCGTGCTGGCGGTGGACGTAGCGGGCCTTGGTGCCGGTGCCGATCCGTACCGCGGTGCCATCCTCGGCCCACGCCCTGAGCCAGCCGACAACGGTCTGACGAGTCGTTCCGTACTCGTCGGCCAGTCCCCGGGCTATGGCCGATGCTCCGGTGCCCTGAGGCCCGGCGGCGAGCAGCAGCGCCAACGCAGCCCGTTGGGCAGGGCTGTCCTGCTCGCCCCGCAAGGCGGACAGGTTCAGCCCCTGCGGGGCGTCCGCACCCTCGCTGTCCTCGTCCCCGTGAGGGGCAGGGGCGGTGGCGAACTGGGCGTCGATCTGTTCCCTGAAGGCCCGCGCAAGCGCGTCCTCTTCCGATTCCGGCTGTTCGGTGCGCATTGCGGATAGGTTCAGTCCCGGCGCACTGCTCACGGCGGACTGTGCCGGTTCGCTGCCATCGGGGCCGTCGACCGTGGTGGTGTCGTGCATCCATGCGATCCGGGAGGCGTCCCAGCGGCGGACGTAGGCGGACCCGGCCGCCTTGACCGACACATCGTCCAGTACGGGGTGCCGGTCGGAGGTGGCGGCGATGATGTCCCGGATCTGATTCGGCAGGATCCGCCACGCCTTGAACAGCCCGGCCGGCGACTCGGGGGTGCCCATGAACCCCGCCCCCTTGTACGGGGCTTGCTCCACGCGCAGACCCCGTGTGCCCGGGAACATCTTGGACAGGTCCATGCCCTCGGTCTCACCACCGGTCAACGCGACGCGGACCTTGGCTTCCCGACGGATCATCAGGTTGCCCAGCACTGAGCCGGTAGCTCCAAGAGCGGTGAGAACGGTGCGCACGCCCATGGCGCGGGCGATGCGGATGACCTCGAGAATCTTTTCGGCGAGCTTGCGCATGCTGCGGTCAGTGCTGGTCAGGATCTCCGCTCCCTCGTCGATGACCAGCATGATCTGCGGAATCCTGGGACTGACTGGCAGCAGGTCCGTGTTGGCCTTGGACAGCAGGTCTTGGTAGGCCATCTTGCGCTGCTTCGCCACCTTCACCGCCGTATTCAGCATCAGCATCGCCTCGTCGTGGGAGGCAGCGAGCCAGTCGATGCCGGGTCGCACGGGCTTGCCGTCCTCGCGCTGCACCTGGCCGGTCAGGGCGGGCAGCACCCAGGGGAGGCCGGCGGATCCGGCGTTGAGGTCGATGACCCACGTGAGCATGTCTTCGGCTCGGGCGAACCCAGCGAGGATCGTGTGGACCATGTTGGTCTTGCCGGAGCCGGTGGGGCCGACCACGAGCGCGCACTGCTCGCGCAGGTAGGCGCGGATCTCTTCAGCGTTGGTCCGGAACCCCCAGGGGATGCCGGAGTAGACCGACAGGGGGCCGTAGTCGTCGGGGTAGGTGACATCCTCGGCGAGGACGTTGACGGTGGTCACGTCGATGATGACGCGGCCCTGGTGGATGCCGGGTGAGGCGGTGGCGGTGCAGCCGTGCGGCAGCCGGGCATCCGCCGACAGCCGCGCGGACTCCTTGGCGATCCGGTCGTAGGTCGCTCCGCCCGGGGGGAGTTCGGCGTCGATGGAGAACCCGGCGCCGGTCACCCACTGCTCCACGGCCAGCACGCGGACGGTGATCCCGCACACCCGCTGAATCCGGTCCACCCATTCCGCGGCGACCGCCCTGCGCTCGGCAGAGAGCTCCGCGGCGACCTGCCGCTCGGCAGCGGCGATGGCCTCCTCTTCGCGGGCCTCTTCGTACAGGGCGGTCGAGCGGGCGGCAGCCCCGATCCCCACGCCGATGGTGGCGAGCGACCCGAGGGCGGCCCAGGTGAGGGGGCCATGGGTGATGGCCCAGGTGGTCCATCCGGCCCCCACGAGCCAGGAGGCGGCGCGTGCGGCCAGGGTCCGGCCGGCATTGCGGACCCGGAGGCCGGCGATGGTGTGCCCGAGAGCTCCGGCGGCACCGACAGCGAGCGCCCATCCTGGGGGCATGCCGGTGGCGGCGCCGGTGGTAGCGACGGCGAAGGCTCCGGTGGTGGCGGACAGGGCGCCGGTCACGGGTCCGTGACCGGCCGCCCAGTCCAGCACCGGGCCACTGTGCTCGGTGGCGATGCTGCTCATCGTTAGACGTTCCAGCCCTTCTCGGCCTCTGGGCCGTTGCGGGGGTCTTCGTGACGGGCGATGTCCTGGGCGTGGATCTGCCGGAACAGCGGGCCCATGTCCTCAGCGACCGCGACCGCGCTCATCAGCGCGCCGAAGATGTCGTTGAATGCGCCCGCGACTTCCTTCTCCAGCGGGAATTCGGAGTCGGAGCGCTCGGCGAGGATCTTCATCACGTTCGCCACCGAGGTCAGGGCGGCGGGCAGGCCCTCGACCATGGCGAGGATCTCCATGCAGCCGTCAGGGTCGTAGGAGTTGGCCGCGGTCTCCATCTCGGCTGCGGCCTCTTCGAAGCGGAATCCAGACACGTGCTCTCCCGTACTGCTCGCGGGTGTAGGGGTGGTGGGGACATGGGCGGCGGGCCGCTCGACCCGATCGCCGATCCCGCCGCCTGCGTCCTGCTCGGCCTCGGCATCGGCCGCGGCCTCCTGCTCTTGCTGCTGGTCCCGGATGTCGGTGTCTCGGGCGGCTCGCTGCTCGGCCGCGATACCGACCAGCCGCCGGTACAGGCGCCGTCCGGGGTGCATCAGCCACCGAATGCCGAACTTCCGGCCCAGAGGCGTGGTGATCAGCCCGAGCAGTCCGAGCGGCACGGCGAGCAGGGTGGCCAGCAGGCGGCGTCCGTGGAAGCGGGCCGCGGAACGGCGCAGTGCCTGCCGGGCCGCCTTACGGGCCGGGGCCTTGCGCACCGCCGACCGCAGGGCGGCCACCGTGCCGCGGGTCTTCTCATCCCGCGCCGCACGGGCCTTGCCCACAGCCGCATCCCGAGCGGCACGGGCCCTTTGCACGGCCTTGCCGAGCAACCGGCCCGTCCGTTCCTTGCCGGAGAGCTGGGCCCCGGCACGCGTCGGGCGACTGTGGGTGCGGTGGGCATCGGCGACCGCGCGACGGGCCGAGGTCGTCTGCGCCCGCCGGGCCGCACGCGACGGCGCTGCGGACTGCTGAGCAGCCCGCAGCGCCTTCACCTGCCCGATCCGCCCCGCCGCACGACCGGCACCAGCGGCGGGCTTGCCCAGGGGAATGGCCCTGTTGGCGGACGCTCCGGAGGTGTGCGGAGACGCGGTGCGGCGGGTCTTGCCGCCCAGTCCGCCTCCCTTGGCCTTGCCAGTGCGAGCCGTCGAGCCGCGGCCCGACTGGCCAGGAACACGCCCAGCGCGGCTGCTGCCCCGCCCTGCGGCCGGTGCAGCGGCCCGGCTGCCGCTCCGGCCGCTCGTGGATGGCTTGGTGCGCCTGGGAGTCGATGCAGCGGCGACCCGTCCTGCGGTGCGTGCTGCAGCGCGGCGAGCCTGCCGGCGGGGGTTGGGATGGCGGCTGCGGGTGGCTACGGCCGTGCCGAGGACTATCGCCCCGGTGGCGGCCACAGCAGCGGCGACGGGGCCGCCGGCCAGGGCAGCCGTGGCGACCATGCCCACGGTCGTGTTCACGCCGGACAGGGCCAGCGGCACCACCGGCCAGCCACCGGGCGTGTGCCCCTTCTCGATAGCGACCGACATCGAGGCCGCGGGGGTCTGGGGTGCGGGTGCTGTCTCGGGCGGTGCTTCGGGGGCAGCTTCGACGGCTACCGGTTCGGTACTGACGTCGGTCATGCTGAACGCACTCCTTGGGAGTGGGAGGCCCGGCCGGATGCTGTGGAAGGTGACCGGCCGGGCTTGCTGGACAGAAAGGGTCAGGCGGCGCGCTGTTCTTCGCCGTAGGCGCAGGCCCCACACATGCCGCGCAACGTGGGAATGACGTATCCGGCGTCGCGTCGGCAGACGGGGCAGGTGCGGCGGGCGGCGTTCGCCAATGCCGCCCGCCGGGCCGGGGTCATGGGCCGGACGGGCTTGGCGTGGTCGATGCGGTACAGATACGCGACCAGCGGCCCGCGCCGACGGCGGGGCCGCTGGAGCTCTGCGGAGATGTCCTGTCCGCCGGGGCGCAGGTTCATGGCGCGGAGTTGTCGGCGTGTGGCCAGCCCGTCCGGTGCCAGACGCCACCGGTAGACCGGCAGCGTCACGGCATGTTCTCTTCCTGGGACAGCAGCGTGCCCCAAGCTGTGCGCACCCGCTTTTCACCGCCGACGTATCCGGCCTCGCGGAAGGCGGCGGCGGCTTGGCGGTAGGACATGGGCGGGTCGACCGAGTAGCGCAGGTACCGCAGCACGACGATGAGCTGTGTGTCCGTCAGCGTCCTACCGGTCACCGGTGTCTCGACACCGGCGACGGCGGCCACCTCATCGAGCGTCACAGCCCCCTCCGCCGGCAGCCGCACCGCATCCTCGTTGGTCTCCGTCGGGGCCGGTTCGCCGTCCGGCGTCACAGGCGCCAAAGCATCGGCCGTCACGGGCGTCACGGACTCCGTCACGCCCGTCTCCTCGTCGGGCGTGACCTGCGTGTCTACGGGGGTCACGGGGGGCGTCACACCCTGCCCTGCCTCGACTGCGGTGGCGGGCAGTTCCGGCGTGGCCGCAGCCTCGATAGCGGGGTCCGTGACGGGCAGAGCAAACATGCCCGACAGCGCCGCGTCGGCGCCCGCCGTCATCCGTTCCCGCTGCACTTCGATGAGATGCGACCCGAGTTCGGCGTCTCCCGTGCCGACGCGCTTGGCGAGCTTCCACGACTTCAGCTCCGACGCCTTGCGGGCATCCTGGTCGGGGTGGTTCGCCGCGCGGGCACGGTGGTAGGCGAGTTGCTGCATGACGTCGGCGTTCCGGCGCTGGGCTTCTGCGTCCACGCCGGTGCGGTAGACGACGATCCGCCGGGCCAGCAGGCCCATACCTTCCGCAGACACGCACATAGCCATCGGGGTGACAGCAAAGACGACCGCTTCCGTGGTGGACTTCGCGACTGCGGCTCCGGTCAGGGACGCGACCGCGGGAAGCGTCCACAGCCCGATCCGCACGGCTGCCGGTGAGGACTGCCCCAGCATGGTCAGGCCCACCAGGACCAGCGCCAGCACCAGCGTCGCGCCCTCCCCCGCGGCCACCACGCCCAGTGCCGTGGCCGAGCGGTGGAAGACGCTAGTGATGTTGCTGTAGGTGCCCCACGCGCCCAGCGCGCCGAACGCGACCATGGGCACCGCGGCGGCGCCCAAGACGAGTTCTTGGCCTCTGCTCAGGGACCGCTCGAAGGTGCCGTTCATCGCGCCTCCCTCCCTGCGGCCGGAACCGGGTCGGGGATGTCGCCGTAGCCGATTAGCTCCAGCGCGGCGCCTGCGTAGGTGGTGGTCGTGCGCAGGACGCGCGTACGGCCGTCGCTCTGCTCGTGATAGGTCACCGAGCCAGGGGCGATGCCCAGGGCGTCACGCCACGCCTCGAACTCGGACAGGGCGTCGTAGAACGACAGCTCCAGCTGGTTCGGGTAGACGGTCGACACCCGTGCGCACGGCGCGGGCAGGTGCCCGAAGTCCGTGGCCAGCAGGCGCAGCGCGCGCAGCGGTGCGTCCAGGTCATCGAGCGTCAGCGTGTCGCTCATGCCCCCACCTCCGTCATTGCGGAGGTCTGGTTGGTCAGCTCACGCCGTGCGGCCAGCACCCGGCGGCGGGCCCGCCGCAGACGGCGCGCGTCCAGCTCAGACGGCGTGCGGTCCAGCAGGCTGATGTGCACGTCCAGCAACTCGACCTCGGCGAGGATGGCCGGCATCTCGTGGTCGATCGCGTCCAGCTCCGCGGCCGACGGCTCGCAGTCGTACAAGGCGGCGGTAACAACCGCCTGAAGTGCAGCGATGTGCTTCATGGGTCGTGTTCTCCTTCGCTCAGGAACGGCCCAAACAGCGGCCCCGGTGTTGCCTCACCGGGGCCGCGCGCCGTTAGAACCAGGGATCTCCGGCTCCCCTCAGCCCCGCCCGTACGATCGCGAGGGCCGGACGGGCGGAGGAGGCAACCGGTCGCAGCTGCAGAGCGCGAGGTTGAGATTCGCGCGGGCTTTATCCCCGCACTGGCCGCCTTATCGGAGGAGGCGGCGGGCCTCATCACGCTGTTGAGTTGTCAACGATCAGCCGCTTCCTTCGGGCCCGTTTCGCGGGTCCTCCGGGCGTAAAGCGCAGGTCAGGCAGGCAGGCAAAGCTCTGTTCAAGAGCTTTGGGGGCTCATCGACTCTGCCTCAGAGTGCACTATGAGGCAGAGAGCGTCAAGTCTTATGGAGTCGGGCGTGCGAGTGGGACTGGCCTCGACCTCTAGCGCTTGGGCACTATGGGGCAGAGGCGCAGATAGGCATGGGGTGCAGATGATCGAGTGGTCCGGTAAGCCCGCTTACCAACAGCTGGCAGACAGGCTCCGTCAGCAGATCGCAGACGGAGCGTTCTCCGAGGCTGGGCGGCTGCCGTCGCTCGGGAAGCTCCAGGAGGACTACAGCGTCTCCGTCACCGTGGCTCGGGAGGCCATCCGGCAACTGAAGGCGGAGGGCCTCGTTGTCAGCCACCAGGGCAAAGCCGCGTTCCTGGCCCCGGACGCTCCGACCCTTGCGAGTCGAGGCGGTGCATCGGTCGACGTTGTTACGCTCCGCGAGGAGGTCGCGGCGCTGCGACGCGAAGTCGGGGAACTTCGGAATCGCGTGAAGAAGCTGGAAGCAAGCTGACCTGACAAGGCCAGGACCCGTGGTTGGATCTGAACCTCGGGAGCTGCTGCGATACATGGGCACCTCCTTAACCGGACGTGCAGTCAGTTCACCGCAGAAGCAAGGAACTTGGTATCACGAACCGTTATCCAATCAAGTAGGCTGCATGTTAAACGTCGGCTTACACATCCACTATCACGGTTTTTCGCAGGCGCATCAGGCCGCTACATTCGCGGCGAGTAGCCATGTAGGAGGGGCAGATGGTTCGGCAGCACCCGGACTGGAATCCGGAACTTCTCCGCAAGCACCGAGAGAATCACGGCCTCACCCTTGAAGAAACCGGCGAGCGACTGCGGGAAATATCCGTGCGGCATGGATTCAACATTGCCGCGAACTTCCAGACGATCTGGCAGCACGAGAAGGGGAGTGTTTTCCCTGGACCGCACTACCGTAGGGCTTACTGCCTTCTCTACCGCCGCAACGAGGCAGAGCTGGGCTTCCGCCGAGCCTTGCCCGGAGAGGAGGCCAAAGTGCAACCCTCGGCCGATGTACTGGATCGCACCCTCCTTGATCAAACTCAGGCAGTCAGGGAAGCTCTGGGCATTATTCGCGAGGGCACCGGCGATGTGGACAGCGAGGCGTTCCGCGAGCGGGTCTTTGACGCGTGGCGTCGCCGGACGTCGGGTGGCGCAACCGGGGCGCCCTTCGTCGTGCTGGTTGGAGGCTTCGCAGGCTCTGGCAAGTCTGAGCTCGCTAAGTTCCTCGGCAGTCTCACAGGATGGCCAGTCCTGGATAAGGACTCGTTGACCCGCCCCCTTGTGGATCAGCTTCTGATCTCGCTGGGCGGGGAGGCGAACGACCGGAGTTCTGAGCTGTACCGCGAGAGGGTGCGGCCGCTGGAATACCGGTGTCTCATGGAAGCGGCTTGGGACAATGTGGAATGCGGAATCTCGACAATTCTCGACGCTCCGTTCGTCTCGGAGTTTTCGCAGGTTGAATGGATGCAGCGCTTCCAGAATCGATGCCGCTCGAAGCGTGTTTCCGTAGCGACGATATGGGTTGAATGCGACCCTGAGTCGATGCGGGAGTACATCGAATTCCGCGGGGCGGCCCGGGATGCGTGGAAGATGGAGGCGTGGGACGAGTACCTGGCTACGATGGACCTGGAGATGCGGCCGCAGGGGCCGCATTTTGTCGTGAACAATCGCCTCGGTGCGGCAGTGGCAGTCGCCGATCAGGCCCGAGACGTGCTGAGCGGGGGGACCCTGTGAAGGCTTCAGGCGTCATCCTCTATGGTCCCCCGGGGGCTGGAAAGGACACCGTAACCGCGGAGTTGGCTAATCTCCGCCCGGGGTTTGCACTCTTCGAGCGGCTGAAGGCAGGGCCTGGTCGAACCACCGGGTACCGAATGACCACGCTTGAGCACATCGAAGAACTATCGTGTGCGGGAGCGTTGCTCTACCGGAACGCGCGGTATGACGCGGAGTATGCCATTGACCGCCGCGGCGTCTCCGAGCTGGTCGAGGCCGGTCGCATCCCAGTTCTCCACATGGGCCAGGTTGTAGGGGTAAGCGCAGTGGCTGCGTTCCCTATTCACTGGGTCAAGGTGCTGCTCTGGTGTCCTCAGGAGGTTACGGAGCAGCGGTGTAAGGGACGGGGCGACAAGGACGTGGAGGCACGACTCAAGGTCTGGGCTGAGACGCGCCAAGACCTCTTGGATCACGTTGACGAACCATGGTCACTCGTCGTTGAGACCCATCGGCTCAGTTCGGCAGAGACAGCCCAGAGGATCGCGGAGTCCGTCACATTCGGAGCGGACGCAGCGGCCCGTGACATTCGGGCGCTGGTCGGATGACGACCGTCGGAATCTTGCACCCCGGCAGCATGGGGGCGGCGGTGGGAGCCCAGGCGAGGATGCGCGGAGTCGAGGTTCTCTGGTGCCCACAGGGGCGTAGCTCTGCCAGCAAGGACAGAGCCGTGCGGGCTGGGCTTTCCCCGGTCGATAGCGTCGGGGAGATGGCCGAGCAGTGCGACGTCATCCTCAGTATCTGTCCGCCGGCCGTGGCCGAGGACATCGCAGCGGAGGTGGCTCGCCACTCCTTTGCAGGGGTTTACGTCGAGGCGAACGCCGTCTCACCCGCCACCGTTACGCGCATCAACGCGATCATGAGTTCAACGGAGAACGTCGTCGACGGCGCTGTCATCGGCTCCCCTCCGTCAGAGACGAAGTCCACGCGGCTGTACCTGTCCGGGCCGCGGGAGGCGGTCACCCTGGTGGCCGGCCTTTTCAGAGGGACGGCGGTTCAGGCTCACTCGCTGGCCGGCGGGCTCGGGCGGGCATCGGCCCTGAAGCTCTCGTACAGCAGCTATCAGAAAGCCAGCCGTGTCCTCGCCGCTGTGTCGTACGCCCTCGCGCGCGACTACGGAGTGGAGGAGGAACTGTTGCACATCGCGAAGGGCCGCACGTCCAGCTACCTCGTAGAGACGGACTACTTTCCCAAGGTGGCTGCTCGCGCGTGGCGCTGGGCACCCGAGATGCGCGAGGTGGCGAGCGCGCTCTCAGAGACCGCTCTGCCGAACGAGTTGGCGGAGGCAGCAGCCCGGGTCATGGAACGTTGGGAGGACGCGAAGGACCGTCCGATGGAGCTATGCGAGGCGCTGCAACGTCTTCACTCCGAGGCGGAGGAAGACTGAACTCCCTCTCCTGCACTCCACTTCAGCAGTGAGTCAATCGCGTCTGCAGCATCCTCCGCCATGTGGTCGGGGCTGCACTTCTCAACTGACCACTTACGGCCATCGGCAACCCAGATAGTCCGGAGCCCAGCCCCTCGACCCCCGGCTACATCAGTGATCGGGCCGTCGCCCACCATCCATCCGCCGTCGGCGATGTCTCGGCCGCATCGATGTGCAGCCAGCTCGAAAATCCGAGCATCCGGCTTCCGGGCCCCCGCTTCCTCGGAGATGCAGACGGCAGCGACGACGTCTGCGAGGCCAGTGCGGTCCAGCTTCGCGCGCTGGATCTCTTCGGCGCCATTTGTCACGATCGCGAGCGTCCAGCCCGTAGCCCGCATCCGACTGAGCCCTTCCAGCACCCCCGGCTGGCAGGCTGCCCTGTCGGCCATACCTGAGACGTACGACTGCCACAGGTCGCAAGCAGCGTCGGCCAGTCCCAGCTCCTCCCGGAGGCGTACGAAGTCTTCCGGGTAAGCGCGGGCGGCGAGAGCGCTGACGATCCGCTCCTTGGTGGCTCCACTGAGCCCTCGCCAGGCAGTGAAGTCATCCGCCCAATCCATTAGGGCCGAGTGGCGGTCGATAAGCGTGTTGTCCAGGTCGAAGAAGGCCAGACGTTGCACGATGCGCGACTGTAGCTGATGTGTCCGAGCTGTCCGACCGCCCGGAAGACGGTCGCCACGCGTGCAGCCGGTCGGAGACCTCGTCGGGGAAATCATTGCGATCCTCGACCGCCCCGGAGGACGGTCGCCACTTCCATTTCCCAGGGGCGGACATGCAGCAGGTGCGCGTTGCGATCCTCGACCGCCCCGGAGGACGGTCGCCACGTCGGGTACCAGCGATGACGTGCCGATCATGGCGTCGTTGCGATCCTCGACCGCCCCGGAGGACGGTCGCCACCCCCACACGGCGGGCGGCACGGGCGGCACGTCGTGGAAGTTGCGATCCTCGACCGCCCCGGAGGACGGTCGCCACGGTGGCGCCGCCGGGGGCGACGATGCGGATCCCGTGGTTGCGATCCTCGACCGCCCCGGAGGACGGTCGCCACACGCCTACGGCCCAAGGGCCGAACAACTGAGTTCGTGTTGCGATCCTCGACCGCCCCGGAGGACGGTCGCCACCTCGGTAGCGCTGGTGCGGATCTGCTGTACGACTCGGGTTGCGATCCTCGACCGCCCCGGAGGACGGTCGCCACGGCGTCAGCGCGGGCAGGATCGCCACCAGCAGCTGCGGTTGCGATCCTCGACCGCCCCGGAGGACGGTCGCCACTCACACACCCGCGCCTCGGTCATGCGCCGACCGTAGTTGCGATCCTCGACCGCCACGGAGGACGGTCGCCACCGCGTCGGGCCTTGTAGTGGTGGGGGGTGTCGTGGATGTTGCGATCCTCGACCGCCCCGGAGGACGGTCGCCACCGTTGGCTGGCGGTCCGGCTGTCGGATGGGGGTGGGGTTGCGATCCTCGACCGCCCCGGAGGACGGTCGCCACAACCATCAAAAGCCGCACGCCATGACCGCAGGCGAGGTTGCGATCCTCGACCGCCCCGGAGGACGGTCGCCACCGCGCTGCGGTTGTTGCTGTTGGCTACCGGCATCGAGTTGCGATCCTCGACCGCCCCGGAGGACGGTCGCCACTGTGGTCACGTCGCCGTTATCCAGATAAGACCAGATGTTGCGATCCTCGACCGCCCCGGAGGACGGTCGCCACAGCCTGCCGGCTCCGCAGTGGAGTTGTGGGGAGTCGTTGCGATCCTCGACCGCCCCGGAGGACGGTCGCCACTGCGGAAACCCTTGTACCGCAGGGCTGTCGCCTCGTTGTTGCGATCCTCGACCGCCCCGGAGGACGGTCGCCACCTAGTACGTGATCTCGGTCGCCGGCTCGGCCGAATAGTTGCGATCCTCGACCGCCCCGGAGGACGGTCGCCACTAGAACTGGACTCCGTCATGCCTACTAGCATCCTTGTGTTGCGATCCTCGACCGCCCCGGAGGACGGTCGCCACGCTGGTTGACCAGCGGAAACAGCACAGCGAGGGGATTTGCGCGACTCACCGACGGGAGCGTATGCGGTCGTACCAGACATTCTCCTTCGGTGCGGTCCGCGTGTCGTGCGTGCACTAGGGGTTCCGAAGCTCGGGCTGACTCACAGGATGAGGTCCTCGTGGTGGGGCTGGATCTCGGCGACACCGAGGGTCTGGACGTCGGCGAAGCCGTCGTGGGGGAGCCGGTAGATGCGGATGCTGTCACGATCTGTGTCGATGATGTCGTCGATCCGGTCGAGGAGTTTCAGCAGGTCCTTGTCGTCGGTGACGATCTCGAAGACGGACTGCTGTACGCGCAGGCCGTAGCCTTCGCAGAGTTTGGCGACGCGGCGCAGTCGGCGGCGGCCTTCGGGGGTGGTGGTGTCCACGTCGTACGTCAGGAGCAGGTCCATCAGGCGGCAGTCCAGGGGAGGTAGCCGGGCAGTTCGCCGCGCAGGTGGCGGGCGAGTAGCCGGGCTTGTACGACGGGGAGGAGCCCGGCGGGAACGTCACGGCCGGCGATGGGGTGTTCCCAGGTCTGGAGTTTCCAGTCCTGCCAGGCGCCGATGACGGTCTTGCGGCCGTCCTCGGTGAGCTGGACGGCGCCTCCGGCAAGGTGTTCGAAGTGTTCGGCGCGCAGTTGTCGGCGGTTGAGGAGGGTGAGGGCGAAGCGGTCCGCGAGGGCGGGGCGGAATTCCTCCATTAGGTCGAGGCAGAGGGCGGGTTTTCCTGGTCGCAGGCCGTGGAGGTAGCCGATGTAGGGGTCGAGGCCGACTTGTTCGGCTGCGCCGTGGACGAGGCCGCGTAGCAGTCCGTAGGTGAAGGAGAGCAGGGCGTTGGTCGGGTCGGTGGGCGGCCGGCGGTTGCGGTGCGTGAAGGCAGGTATGCCGTCGGCGGGCCTTAAGGCGTGCTGCAGGGCGGTGAAGTAGCCGCGGGCGGCGTTTCCTTCGATGCCCATGAGGATGTCGAGGGATTCTGCGGTGGCGGTCTTGGCGAGGGCCTCGGCGAGATCGGCCGCCACCTGGCGGATTTGCTGGCGCGGGTTCGGGCCGGCGTCGCGGGCGGCGCGCAGCAGGATCCACCGGCTGTTGCGGATCTTTCCGGCGACGATGTTCCGAGCAATCGTGAGTCGGGCCTCGGTGTTGTCGTGCACTTGGTGTTGGGCGTGGCGGAGCAGGACGTTGCCGTGTACGGCACCGTCCAGGCGGGCGAGGTATCGGCCGCCTCGGCTCATCCAGGTGATGGGGCGGCCGTCCTGGGCGCACCGCGTGATCAACTCGGTGGATAGGTTGATGTGCCCGTAGAGGACGATGCCGTCGAGGCGACGCAAGGGCAGGGTCTTGCGTCCGGGGACGTCGGGCAGGTGAACGCGGAGGGTGTCCTGGTCAAGGCGCATGTCGGCGCCTTGGGTTTGGACGTAGAGGGTGTTGAGGAGCTCGGTGGTCACGCGTGGTGGTCCTGGGTGTCGTCGAGGCGGTAGAGGTCAGTGAGGGCTTGGCGATAGCGGCGGGTTCCGGCTAGCACCTTGGGCATGCAGCCGGTGGCCATCGAGCAGCGGCGGCAGCGACTGTCGGCGGCGGGCGGTGGCAGGGTGCTGCCGGTGAGCATCGTGCGTACGGCTTCGGCGAGTTCGAGTACGCGGGCGCGCAGGGCGTCGTCGACGGTGACCGGGTGGCGGCGGCGGTCGGCGGCGGAGTAGACGACTGCTTCGGGGACCGGCCGTTGGAACATTTCTTCCAGGCAGATCGCCTGTGCTGCGGCCTGGATGTCGGCCGGTCCGCCCGGGTGGTAGCGGCCGGACTTGTGCTCGACGGGCAGAACGCGGCCGTCGGCGTGGAGTTCGACGGTGTCGCAGATGCCGGTCAGGCCATATCCATCGTGCCAGACGGGCAGGGCGTGCAGAGTCCGGATGGTGCCGCGTCCACGGTTGCCTGGGGTGTCGACGCGCTGGTGCAGCAGAGTGCCGCGTACGGTCGCGGCGTCGTCTGCGAAGGCGTCCTCCAGAAGGATCAGGCCGGACTGGCGGGGGCAGTACGCGAAGTGCTCCAAGGCGGAGAGGGGGACCTGGGCCAGGTCCCCCTGCGCCAGGGCGGGTCGGGGGGTCATCCGATGAGGCGGGTGAGGGTGACGCCGTCGGGCAGGTCGGCCTCGGCGACATCGACCTGGTAGTCGCTGAAGGCGCGGGCGGTGGCGTCGCCAGGGCCCTTGACGGTGAGGCGGTCCAGGAGTTGGCGAGCTGGCGCCTTGCCGTACTGGTCGTCGTGGCTGAAGACGTACAGACCGCGCAGGTTGAGTTCGCCGCGGGCGGCGGCCCGGTCGTGGTCGAACATGAGGGTGAAGGCCCGCCAGAACATCTCAAGGTCCTCGGCTGAGACGCCGGTGCGGGTGGCGAGCGGGGCGCTGAAGTGGCCCTCTCCGCGGTAGAGGCCGTAGGGGACGATGTGCTTGGAACCCATCTCGGTGGCTTTGCCGGAGTCGACGTCTTCCTGCTTGGTGGGGGTGACGCGGGTGATGCCGTACTCGAGCGGGGTGACGGGGTCGATCGACCGGGAGAAGGTCAACTGGAGGGGGCCCTGGACACGGCCGGCCTGCTTGTCCTTCTTGCCGGTGGTCATCACGGCGCCGAACATGCGCACGTCGAAGAAGGCCTGGCACATCCACTGCTGGGCACTGAGCTGGTCCGCGTCCTGGCCGAGGGCAGCGTAGGCGCGCTCGTGCTGGGTGTTGAGCGCCACGCCGGCCTCGACGTAGATGTCGTAGCCGGGCTTGTGGGCCTCCTCGTTGAGGAGCGCGACGGTGTTGCGGATCTTCCGCTTGAGGGCGACGTCGGTGATCAGGCCCTGGCTTGAAACGGGGTCGGTGCGGGGCATGCCGCCGGCGTCCGGGTCGCCGTTGGGGTTACTGTCGCGGGCCTCGATGAGGAAGACGAAGTCGTGCTTGCGGGCCGGGTCCAGGTGGGCGGCGATCACGGTGATGTTTCTCCTGTGTCTGCAGATGTATTGGATAAGGCGGTGTGCTGAGGGTGGTGTGGGATCAGCCGGTGGAGGCGGTGCTCGCAGCTGTGTCCGGCGCCTCGGCCGGGTCCTGTTTTTTGTCCTTGGCGGCCTTGTGTGCGGCGCGGGCAGCGTTGTCCTCGGCCCGCTGCTGCTCGTAGCCGAGGACGAACCAGGCCTGCTGACGGGTGTCCAGCAGGACGGGAATTCCCTGGTCGAGGCGGGCGAGGGTCGCGAAGGCCTCGGACAGGCGGGTGTCCAGGGCGTAGTACGTGCCGGGCTTGTCTCGGCGCAGTCTCTTGAGGTGGCCGTTGGCTCCGTTGCGCAGGTTGGTCAGAACGGCGGCGGGGGCGGTCATGGCGGTGCCGAAGTACTTGTCGCCGATGGTGGTGTTCACGTCTGTACCGAGCGCGGCGCGCTGGACGGCTTCCAGGACGGCGAAGGTGCGGCCGCACAGGTATCCGGGTTCGTGGTTGTGTTCGTCCTGGCGGGGCATGGGTCCGGGGCACTCCTCGTCGTGACGGTTCGGGTGAAGGGCGAGGCGCAGCAGCGCGATGCGGGCGGCGTCCAGGCGCCGGTCGGCGCGGATGCGCTGCAGCAGGTGGGGTAGCAGGCGGGCGGGTACAGGGCCGCGGGTGAGGGCGGCGCGTAGCAGTTCGGCCTCCAGGCCGTGGGGGGCGCTGCGCGGTACGTATCTGCCGACTTTGTCGTCCCAGCGGCCGGCGGCTAGGACGAGCAGCCAGATCGGCAGGTAGCGGTGGGTGTTCTCCCAGCCGTCGTAGACCCGGTGGTGCTGGAACCAGGCGGCGATGTTGGTGCGCAGCCGGTCCAGGGGGATGTCCAGCCAGTCCAGGACGACCGCCCGGGCGTTGTTCAGGGCCAGGGTGAGCGCGTAGTAGGCGTTGGCGTCGACCCGCTGGGCGGTGATGGGGTCAGGACGGTCGTTGAGGGACTCCAGCAGGCGGCCGACCGCCTGAGGTGTGGGGTGGTCGAGGGTGTCGAAGAGTGGATCGGCCGGCTCGCGGGTCCACCACACGGTCACCGAGTCCGTCGCGCGTCGCCGGTGCCTCTCGTCGGCCAGAAGCAGGTTGAGCGCAGCCATGGCCCGCGAGCCGCAGCGCTCGCACACGGGGGTGTTGACCAACTGCAGCGCCCCGCCGCGGCCCTGGGCGTAGGCGTTGATGCTGACCAGCTGGGCGTCCTTGCCGAGCCCGGTCGTGGGGATCGCACCGGATTTGATGCTCTCGGGAATGGTGGCGAGCAGGTCGCCGTCCTTCCCGCACACCAGGCACACCCCGGGTGTCCCGCCGCCGGCCTTGCGTGCCCGGACCGTGGCCGCCCAGGCCTCCTGGGCCGAGGGCAGACTGTGCAGCCATCGCCCGCCGCTGGTCATGAGCGCGATGGTGTCGCTGTGCACCAGGTCCTCGGGCAGCTTAACGCGGGCCAGGCCGCCCGACCTGACGAAGGCCGCGGCCGTCTGTGCGTCGGGGGGGTCGGGCACGTTGTCGGCCCAGGCCAGCAGCAGCTCGGCGTACTCCCCCCGGCGGCGGACCGCCTCCTTGGTGGCCTCCTCGCTCACCGTCCCGTCGGCGGCCGCCTTGGGAACACCGAGCACATACTGAGCGGTGTCCACCAGCAGATACGGAGGCGGCATCGTCCCCGACCGGTAGGCGTAGGGCGCGTTGGTCTCGACCGGCTTGTCCTTGGAGCCCTTGGCTGGGCGCCGGTCGAGGAGGTCGGCCCGGGTGCCGTGTTCGTCCAGCACCAGCGCCCACTGGATCTTCTTGGGCCGGTAGTAGGCTGGCGGTAGATCCTCTTCGTGACACTTGGCGTACTCGACTAGGCGATGAAGCAGCATTCCCGCCTCACCGCCCCCGCGTGTCGGCGCGCCACGCCGCGCCGGCCATCGCCACCTGCTCCGGGCCCAGCGGCCGCAGCGGAACCTCTAGCACACCGCTGCGCAGTTGGGCGTGGAACCAGCGGTACTCCTCGCCCCCGCCCTTCGGGCGGATGATGGAGTGCAGCATCACCCCCAGCTCCTCGTCCCGCTCGATGGGCCGGGCGTCCGTGGCGGGGCGGAAGTCGCAGCTGAATTCCCGGCAGCCCAAAAACGGCTGGGAGAAACAGGCCCCCTTGTCAACCCGGCGGCGCAGCTGCTCGCGGTACTTCTCCTCCGTCCCACCCTTTGCGTGCTGAGCGAGCGCGACCTGCGCACGGATCCGGTACGCGACATCCCGCAATAGCATCGCGTTGCGCTGATCGCGGTCGCGCTCCACGTCGTAACGCCGCCGAGGATCCTTGCGCAACGCGGCCACCTCGGTGGTGGACACTACCGACTTCACCTCATTGCGCCGGACCGAGCTCCACTCGATGGGCTTGAGTACCTCGATCGCCGTGATCACGTACCGGAACTCGGGTTTCCAGAAGATGGACTCCAGCACCCCCACCGCCGCCGACGGCGTCATTACCGGGTAGGAGACCCGCTCGACCTTCAACTCAGGCCGGGTGAAGCAGGCCGACGGGCCCGCCACCTCCACCACCAGATCCGGAAAGACCCAGCCGTTGTTGCCACGCCGCTCGGCCAGACCAAGTCGCACCGCCGTACCAGACGCCATGTCACTCCCTCCCCAATTAACCCGGCGCAACCGTGCACCGGGAACCACTCCGCCTTACGCGGACCCCTTCTTACGTGCTGTGCGCCTCGGCAGTCCCGGAGGACGACCGGGATCCGGACCGTACTTGCGGGGACTGACAACGCCCCCTGCCACCGCACGAGGCATGCCGATTGAGCAGCGCGAACGCCTTGGCCGCCAAGTGCCAGGCCTATTCAGAGGTTGAACGCGTCCCGGTCCTCAGGCTCCTGGGGATCCAGACCGCGATGCTCGTGGTAGGCGCCCTGCCACAGCAGCAAGTCGCCGAGCACGGGAGCGGCCAGACCGGACCGCACAGCCCCCTCCGCCTCGTGGCGCGGGAGGGACGCGGTGTGCTGTTGAAGACCGCGCAACACCTCCGGCCCGCACGGGCGGTACGGGTCGCGCAGCCGCGCGACCGCGTCCTCGATCTCTTCGCGCTCCTCCTCGCGGCGGATGA
This sequence comes from Streptomyces sp. HSS9-12, assembly GCF_054963655.1. Classification (NCBI taxonomy): domain Bacteria; kingdom Bacillati; phylum Actinomycetota; class Actinomycetes; order Kitasatosporales; family Streptomycetaceae; genus Streptomyces; species Streptomyces sp. HSS9-12. The sequence goes on from NZ_JBUEGC010000034.1 coordinate 56,603, forward strand.
CCACCACCGGGATGCTCAGCCCGTCCTCGATCATCTGAAAGCGCCGATCGACCTCCGGGAAGTCCAAGCCCCGCCGCAGCTCGTCGATCTCCGATCCCAGCCCGGAGTCCGGGCTGCCTTGCTGCAGGGCGTATCGCAGCTGGTAGTAGCGTTCCAACGCCAACAGATCGTCCGGATCGGCCAACTCGGGCCCGAAGTGCAAGCCGCTGGCCTCGAGGGCCGCCTTGTACGAGGCTCCACCAGGCTGGCGGCCATCCGTGGCCCGGAAAACCACCACGGTTCCCGGTCGGGGGAGCCGCCCGTCACGGTTACAGCGTCCGGCCGCCTGCTGCAGCGAGTCCGCCGGCGCCCACGACCGGTACACCCGCGGGAAATCCAGATCCACTCCGGCCTCGATGAGGCTGGTGGAGACAGCCTGGACCGCAGCCCCATCTGCCAGGAGCTGCTTGATCTCGGCGATGACCTCCCGGCGATGACCGGCAGTCATCCGGGTCGACAGGTGCAACACCACGGCCCCCGGATCAGCTTCCGCCTTCAAGTGGCGGTGGAAGCAGGCGGCGTCTTTGGTCGTGCCCACCACCGTGAGCACCTGCGGTGCGCTGCCACCTCCGCGGCGATGCCCTCCAGCGTCACGTCTTCGCCGGACCGCCACTCATACTCCACGCGGCGCAGAGCGTCGAACAGCGCGGCGGGCTCCTCCACGATCGCCCGCCGTTCCAGCCCCTCCCACTTCTTCAGGTCCCAAAACGATGGCTGCGTGGCCGAGACCAGCAGCACCGTGACCCCGAAATGCTCGACCAGCCCCCGCAGCACGCTCAGGATCGGCACCAGCAGAGGGTCCGGCAGCGCCTGCACCTCGTCCAGGACGATCACCGACCCGGCCAGGTGATGCAGACGCCGCATCGCTGACGGCTTGTGCGCGAAGAGTGACTCAAACAGCCGCACTGTGGTGGTCACCACGAACGGGGCATCCCAGTTCTCCGCCGCCAGCTTGGCCGTACGCGCCCGCTCCTCGGCCACGGCCCGCTGCCCGGCCGTGAGCCCGTCCAGCTGCCCCGGGGAGTCCAGGTCCACCGCACTGTGGTGCTCCAGCACCGCAGCCTCCTCGCCCGAACCGGGCTCGGGGTCGAGCAGCTCACGGTAGACCGCCGCGTTCTGCTCCGTAATGGAGACGAACGGCACCGCCAGGATCACGCGCCCCAGCCCGTGGGCCGCCGCGTGCCGTAGCGCGAAACCGCCAGCGGCGAGGGTCTTGGCCCCGCCGGTCGGCACGTGCAGCACATACACCCCCGGCTCCCCGGCCGCCGCCGCACACGCCTGCTCATACACCCCCTGCCGCAGCCCGTCGACTGGTGACGGTTCTCGGTCAGCCAGTTTCTTCGCCCGCCGCGTCTCGTACCGCTCCACCAGCGCCGCCATGTCCGCCGGCTCACGCACCCGCGCGGCACAAGCGGCGAAATGCGCTTCGGTATCGAGGAAGTCCGCGTCCACCACGCAGCTGAACAGCATCCGCAGCAGCAGATCCAGCCCCAGCCGCCCCTCGGTCGGCGGCGCGCCCCGCAGCCAGCCGGGCGGCATCGGCCGCGGATCCGGATGAATCTCCGGCACCACGCGCTCCACTGCTCGTACCGACTCAGCGACCCGGGCAGCCTCCGAGCCCGCGCCCATTGCCTTCGCTAGCTCGTCCTTAAGCCGCTCCAGATCCGGCAACCCTCCGTGATGCCCGAAGACCACGGCGCCGAACGCCAGCGGCAGGTACTGAGACGCAAGCCAGGTCCCGGCGTGCTTGTGTGGCACCCCCACTTTGCCGCTACCACGCTGTTCGACCGCTGTCAGCTTGTCCTGCCACGCGCAGGCTCCCTTGCCCACGTCGTGCACCAGCGCCAGGTAGGCGGCCAGCTCCCCTGCCCCGAAGGCCTCACCGAACCGCCGCGCCAGCGCAGCTGATCCGTACAGATGATCTTCCAGCGTATGCCGCAGTCCGGACACCGAACTCCGGCTGTGCGCATACAACTGCGCCTCAGGCATGACAAGTCCCCCCCAGGCCAATGCGCCTATTGCGCGTGACTCTGTCATGAACGGTGAACATACACACCACCGCTGACAACGACGCCTAAAAGCCCAAACCTGATCACTGATATATGGCTCGGCTAGACTTATTGACGTTCAGTCATGCGCTGGGGGCAAGCTTCGGAACCCCAAGTGCACACACGACACGCGGACCGCACCGAAGAAGAATGTCCGCTACGACCACATTGGCTCCTGTTGGCGAGCGTCGCAAAACCTGCTCGCTTTGTGGCTTCCGCTGGTCAACCAGCGTGGCGACCGTCCTCCGGGGCGGTCGAGGATCGCAACCTGCCCGGCACCGCCTCGGTGGCCGGGTCTTTGTCGTGGCGACCGTCCTCCGGGGCGGTCGAGGATCGCAACGCTGCGGTCATGCGGCAGATTCACAGCGCGCTCGCGTGGCGACCGTCCTCCGGGGCGGTCGAGGATCGCAACACGGTCATTGGCGACTGGAAGACGGGCAAGGACACGGTGGCGACCGTCCTCCGGGGCGGTCGAGGATCGCAACCCCGAGATCAAGCGCATGTCCAACAGGTGGCAGCGGTGGCGACCGTCCTCCGGGGCGGTCGAGGATCGCAACCCTCGGTCTCTGCGTCGAAGAGCGGGATGGTGGGTTGTGGCGACCGTCCTCCGGGGCGGTCGAGGATCGCAACGCCATCACCCGCGTCTCCCCGCTCCTCGGACACCGCGGTGGCGACCGTCCTCCGGGGCGGTCGAGGATCGCAACGGCATACGTGGCGGTGTGGAGGATGAGGGCGTGCCAGGTGGCGACCGTCCTCCGGGTAGGTCGAGGATCGCAACAACGACCCGATCGTCTGGGAGGTCTCCCGCGACGGGTGGCGACCGTCCTCCGGGGCGGTCGAGGATCGCAACAGCTCGGCGCGCAGGGGCGCGGCCTGCTGCTGCGCCGTGGCGACCGTCCTCCGGGGCGGTCGAGGATCGCAACTCCAACATGAGCCGCCAGGGCAGCGCTGCCCTGCAGGTGGCGACCGTCCTCCGGGGCGGTCGAGGATCGCAACTCCTGCAGCTCGAACGGCAACGCCTTCATCGGCGGCAGTGGCGACCGTCCTCCGGGGCGGTCGAGGATCGCAACGAGTTCAAGGGCGTGACGATCACGGCCGGGGCGTCCGGTGGCGACCGTCCTCCGGGGCGGTCGAGGATCGCAACTGCGCTTCGAGGCGCTGCCGCGCACCCAGCTTGAGGGTGGCGACCGTCCTCCGGGGCGGTCGAGGATCGCAACAACACCCCAGAGGGCACCGTCAACCTCGAGACGGGGGTGGCGACCGTCCTCCGGGGCGGTCGAGGATCGCAACGCGAAGGTCTGGCAGGAGATCGGCGACGGGGTCCGCAAGTGGCGACTGTCCTCCGGGGCGGTCGAGGATCGCAACGACGTGGTCAAGCCGACGTACTCCTTCACCGGACTGTGGCGACCGTCCTCCGGGGCGGTCGAGGATCGCAACGGCTTCGACCCGCGCGGGAACCTCGTCACCATCACGCTGTGGCGACCGTCCTCCGGGGCGGTCGAGGATCGCAACCAGGATGCGTATGGGGTCACCCCGCCGCGCACCACCTGTGGCGACCGTCCTCCGGGGCGGTCGAGGATCGCAACGGCCTCAGCACCCGGGAGATCGCGCAGCGGGTCGGGTGGCGACCGTCCTCCGGGGCGGTCGAGGATCGCAACGAGCAACTGTTCCAGCGAGGCGACTCCGTCACCTTGTTGCGACCGTCCTCCGGGGCGGTCGAGGATCGCAACACGGTGTCAGCCTCCGGTGTTGGGTGGGGTGCCCCCGGGTGGCGACCGTCCTCCGGGGCAGTCGAGGATCGCAACTCGAAGTCGCCGTACACAAGGACGGAGTCCGAGCGGGGTGGCGACCGTCCTCCGGGTGACAGCGGCCACCAGAAATTCCCCACGCACGGCCAGTTGCGGGTGTGACCGAGGGTGACCGCTGTCGGCTCGCGACATTAGCCGTGGGCTCCTGGCCGATTGTTCGGCCGGAGCCTTCCGGCCCAGGTCAGTGCATCCTCGGCTTGGGCAGCCAGCGTGGTGACGAGGTCGGCTGCGGAAGGCAGATCGGTGATGAGGTCGATGGCCTCGCCCGCCCAGACCGGCAGGGGTGGAATCGCCCCTCGTGCCACATCGTCCTGGTAGTCCTGACGGGCCTGGGAGTCGTCGGCCAGCTCGGCCTCCCGGCCGCGCCATCGGTCGAGATAGGGGTGGCTGAGAGTACGTGCGGTGTACTTCTGGGTCGGCCAGCTCGCGCCGCGGGCGATGTCCAACACGCTGTTGCGTTCGGTGTCCTGTCCGCGTCCTTCGATGATGGCCTTGGTGATGGAGGGGTTGACCAGGGCTTCGGTCGTGGCCTGGAAGCGGGTGCCGATCAGAGCTCCGGCGGCACCCAGGGCCAGGGCCGCGGCGACGCCGCGGCCGTCGGCGATCCCGCCGGCTGCCAGGACCGGTACCGGTGCCGCGAGGTCCACCACAAGCGGCACGAACGGCAGTGTGGACCGCCCGCGGCGGGCGCCGTGGCCACCGCTCTCGGTTCCCTGCGCCACGATGACGTCGGCGCCCACGTCCATGGCCCGCTTGGCCTCGTCCAGATCGGTGACCTGAACGATCAGAACCGCGTCCGACCGGCTGATCCGATCGACGAACGGGCTCGGGTCACCGAAGGACAACATCACCGCCGCGGGATTGAACTCCAGCGCCTGCTCCACCGCGCCGGCATCGATCGCCCAGGTCAGAAAACCGACACCCCACGGCTGGTCGGTGCCCTCCGCGACGATCGGCAGCTCTCGCTCCAGCCAAGCTCGGTCCCCGTACGCACCGCCCAGCAGCCCGAGGCCGCCAGCGCGGGAGACGGCCGCGGCCATTGCGCCCCGGCCGAACCGCCCATCGGTGCCAGCACGATCGGGTGCCGCACGCCCAACAACTCCGTCAACTCCGTCGACAACGCCATGGCCACATCATCGCTCCCCTGCTAACGGACAGGGCACGGGCCGAGGCAACGCGCCTCCGCGAGAGCTCCACGCCGAGCCGCCAGCCCGTCGACGACTACACGTTGTGACATTCGCGGCCAGATAACTCCCCACTAACTGGCCGCGAGCGGGGAATCTGAACTGGCCACTAACATCCGGGGCGGTCGAGGATCGCAACGGCGCAGGCGCCGTGGAGGCCATTGATGCCGGGGCCGGTGGCGACCGTCCTCCGGGGCGGTCGAGGATCGCAACATCACGACGGCGGACGACGCGCAAGAGGGCTCGATCGTGGCGGCCGTCCTCCGGGGCGGTCGAGGATCGGAACCGCCTGCCGCCGCCCATACATCAGGTTCCGATTGGGTCAAGCGACCTGGGCTGATGCCGTACTCGCGAGGGGCGGATCTCGCCCGGATCTCATTCGGGACGAGGAAGTGGTAATCCGATGTCCAGTCGCGGCGGCCCCCGCAGGCCAGCGGCTGGCGAAGACCTCGGCTGACATCAGCACCTGACATCAACAGGGGAAGACACAGGCAGACAGGAGAAGACGGTCCGGAGAGCAGGCGCCTCAGCCGCTACCCGCCTCATAGGGGTATCGCAGCGGTGTACATGGATGGCGCACGCCTGGGGGTCAAGGGGTCGCAGGTTCAAATCCTGTCGTCCCGACCAGCGTTTTCGCAGGTCACAGGCCGTTTTCTCAGAGATGGGAAAGCGGCCTTTTCCGTGTTCGCAGGCCTGGTGGTCGCATGGTGGTCGCGTATGTGGCCTGGAATGGCAGCGTACGGCAGACGGTTCGGCATGGGGGTTCTGGTATCAGCTGACCGGCAAGAACACGGTGCTGGACGAGGACACGCTCGAAGAGCGGATCGTGCCGGTGGGGGTGTGGCACTTCGGCCGGCTCAACGCTGATGGCACGTTCAGCTCCGTGGTCTCCAACGAGGTGGCCGCACTGGACAGTCCGGTCCGGCTGACCGGCATCTTCGACGCGCAAGCCGGAACGATCAGCCTGTATCTGGGCCACAACCAGAACGGCGACGTTCAGATGTTCACCGCCAAGGCAGGCTCGGGTGACTTCGCGATCGGCCGAGGCTTCACCAGCGGTGCGTGGAAGCACTACCTGCCGGGCCGGATCACCGATGTGCGCCTGTGGGCCGGTGCGATGGCCAGCTCCGCTCAGATCGACACGCGCATCGGTGACTGACGAACCCATCGGTGCGGGCGATGCCGACTGCGATCGCCCGCACCGGGGCCACCGCTGTGGCCACACAGGCAACCTGTGAACCAACTTCTGCGGAAACTCGGGTGGGGAACGAACAACCATGTCTTTTGGCATAGGCATCTCAACTCTGATGCTCGGTAGAGCAAGACGCCGTCGTTCACGGTCGCTGGTGACCGTGCTGTCTCTGTCCTTGCTGATGCCTGTGGGGCTGGCCCCCGTGGCCCAAGCGAAGGCCGGCGGGTTCGGCCCACCCGATCTGCCTGAGCAGCGTGTGAGCAAGGTCAGGAAGGTCTCCGGCCTGGGGGCGAGGAAGGCGCGGGAGAAGGCCGCCAGGGACAAGGTGGCCAACGCCGCGCAGGCCAGGAGGGCAAAGTCCGAGCAGAAGGTGTCCTGGCCGAAGCCCAGCGAGGCGACGGTAAAGCTCACTACAGGCAAGAAAGGCAAGGTCACGCCGGGTGGTCTGCCGCTGACGGTGAGCCCAAAGCGCAAGCCTGGCAACCCGGCCATGACAGAAGCCCGCGTCACGGTGCTGGACCAGAAGGTAGCCGCGAAGGCGGGCATCACCGGTGTGCTGCTGACCACCGAGGCCGATGCCGCGGGCCGCGCGATGGTGAATGTCGGCTACAGCGGCTTCGCCGGTGCGATCGGTGGCGGCTGGGCTCAGCGGTTGCAGCTGGTACAACTGCCCGCCTGTGTGCTGACGACTCCGAAAAAGGCGAAGTGCCGCAAGCAGACACCCCTTGACTCCCACAATGACCTCGCATCTCAGCACGTTTCCGCCCAGGTCCAACTGGCGGAGATCAAGAGGGGCGTTTCCCCACAGCTGGGCAGCAGCACGTCTGACGTGACCGTCATGGCGGTGACAGCCGCGGGTGCCGGTTCCGGCGAGTCGCCGTCGGGCAGTGGAGACTACTCCGCGACGGAGCTGTCGGAGTCCTCCTCCTGGGAGGCGGGCGGCAGTTCGGGATCGTTCACCTGGTCGCACCACTTCCCCGTGCCTCCCGCCGCCGCGGGACCGACACCGCAGCTGTCGCTGTCGTACGACTCAGGCAGCACCGATGGTCGCACCGCGACGACGAACAATCAGGGATCCAAGGTCGGGGAGGGCTTCTCGCTCAGCGAGTCCTACGTCGAGCGGTCCTACGTCAGTTGTGACGAGGACGGGCACGCCGACGTCTCCGACCGGTGCTGGAAGTACGACAACGCCCGGCTGGTCCTGAACGGAAAGTCCTCCCGGCTGGTGAAGGACAAGGATTCCGGGCAGTGGCGCCTGGAAGATGATGACGCCTCGCAGGTGACCCGTTCCACGGGGGCGGACAACGGTGACGACAACGGCGAGTACTGGACCGTGGTCACCGGTGACGGCACAAGGTACGTCTTCGGGCTGAGCAAGCTGGATGGCGCCACCGATCAGCGGACCGACTCCACCTGGACCGTGCCTGTTTTCGGCGATGACTCCGGTGAACCGGGCTACTCCGCGGGCAGCGCGTTCGCGGACCGGGCGCTGACACAAGCCTGGCGATGGAACCTCGACTACGTCGAGGACACACACGGAAACGCCGCGACCTACTGGTACGCCAAGGAAACGAACCACTACAAGAAGAACAAGTCCGAGACCGCCAACGCCTCCTACGTCCGGGGTGGGTATCTCAAGGAGATCAAGTACGGACTGCGCAAGGGGGCGCTATTCACCGATGATGCCGACGCGAAGGTCACCTTCTCCTACGCCGAGCGCTGCACGGTCGGTGATTGCACGACACTGAACAAGGACACCTCCGACAACTGGCCGGACGTCCCCTTCGACGCCATCTGCTCGGACGGTGATACCGAGTGCAACGCATCAGGCCCGGCCTTCTTTACCCGTAAGCGCCTGACCGGCATCAACACCCACTCCTGGTCGGCCGCCGCCACCGGCTACGAACCCGTGGACTGGGCGCTGACTCAGGAATACCTGGACGGCGGCGACATCGGCGACACCAGCGACCATGTCCTGACACTGAAATCGCTCAAGCGTACGGGCAAGGCAGGCACCGATATCGCCCTCGAGCCGATCTCGTTCACCTACCAGATGCGGCCGAACCGTGTGGACGCCACGGATAACATACTGCCGCTGACCAGGCCCCGTATCTCCACCGTCACCTCGGAGACGGGGGCCCTCACCACGGTGACGCTGTCGCAGCCGGAATGCCGGCGCAGCGAGGTCCTCGGCACGCCCGAGGACACCAACACCCGCTCCTGCTACCCACAGTTCTGGCACATCAACGGAGCCGAGACCGCCTCGGTCGACTGGTTCCACAAGTACCGCGTACAGGCCGTGGTCGCCTCCGACCCCACCGGGCACAACGACTCCGTCGAGCACGCCTACTCCTACGCGGACGCAGCCTGGCACTACAGCGACGACCCCCTGACCCCTGCCGATGAGCGAACCTGGTCCGACTGGCGCGGCTACCGGCAGGTGACCGTCCACACCGGTGCTCTGAACACCACCCGCTCCAAGACCGTCTCCCTCTACCTGCAGGGCATGGACGGCGACAAGAAGAAGGACGGCACCACCCGCTCAGTCACCCTCTCCCCCCTGTCTGCCCCGGACCTGGGCATCGCCGGGATCACCGACAGCAACCAGTACGCGGGCCAGCTGCGCCAGAAGGTCACCTACAACGGCACAACCCCGATCACGGTGACCGTGAACGACCCCTGGTCGAAGGAGACCGCCCGCCAGAACGTGCCAGGGGCCGGTGACCATGTGGCGCGGTATGTGCGCACGGCGAAGACCAAGACGCACACGTATCTGACCGCGTCGAATTCCTGGCGTGCCCGCGCGGTCACCACGACGTACGACGACTACGGAATGCCGGTGAGCGTCGATGACTCCGGCGAAATCGGCCTGAACGGTGACCAAACGTGCGCCCGTACCTGGTACGCCCGCAATGATGAGGTTGGCATCACCAACCTGGCCTCGCGCACTCGTACTGTCGGCCGTTCCTGCTCCGTCCTCGACACCAGCTTGAACCTGCCAGCGACGTACGCCACGCGCGGCGACGTCCTCTCCGACACCGCCACCGTCTACGACAACCCCCAAGCCACAAACTGGACAGCGAGCCAGAAGCCGACCAAGGGCGAGGCCAACTGGACCGGACGCGCCACCGGCTATCCGGCCATGGCAGGAGTGGACGGCCAGCGGTCGCCGACCGGCTGGCAGACCGTCAGTACCGCCACCTACGACACCCTCGGCCGCCCAGTAACCGTAACCGATGCGGACAGCAAGGCGACCACGATGGCCTACACCCCGGCCACCGCCGGACCCCTCACCAAGACCATCACCACCAACCCCAAAACCCATAAAATCACAAGCTTCCTGGACGCCAGGCGCGGTCAGGCGCTGCGCACGTATGACGCAAACCTGAAGAAGACCGAACTCGCCTACGACGCGCTCGGCCGGCTGACCAAGGTGTGGCTGCCCAACCGCGTGAGCAGCAGCCAGAGTCCCAACAGCACATTCGCCTACGCGCTCAACAACACCAAGCCGTCGTGGGTGTCGACCTCGACACTGAAGGCCGACGGAAGCACGTACAACACCAGCTACGCCCTCTACGACGCGCTGCTGCGCCCCCTGCAGACCCAGTCGCCCACCCCAGATGGCGGTCGGCTGCTGACCGACACCCGTTACGACACCCGCGGCCTGGCCTACGAGGCCTACGCGGACATCTTCGACACCACCAGTACCCCAAACGGCACCTATACACGTGCCGAATACGGCGAGGCTCCCACCCAGACGGAGACGGTCTTCGACGGCGCCGGACGGCCCACAACCAGCAACCTGTACGTCTCCGGAACCAAGAAGTGGTCGACGGTCACCAGCTACACCGGCGACTCCATCGCCACCACGGCACTCAAGGGCGGCTCGGCCCAACGCACCATCACCGACGCCCGCGGCCGTACCGTCGAAACCCGAGATTATGCCGGTGAGAGCCCAGCGGACTCCGGCTTCGGCACCGGCCCCGGCGCCTCATACGCCTCCACAAAGTTCACCTACACGCTGGACGACAAGCAGGCCACCATCGCCGGACCCGACGGCGCCACATGGACCTACGGCTACGACCTGTTCGGCCGCCAGACGAGCGCGGATGACCCTGACAAGGGCCAGACCAAGACCGACTACAACGCCCTCGACCAGGTGATCAAGTCCACCGACGCCCGCCAGACCTCGATCCTGACGGCCTACGACGAAATCGGCCGTGTGACAGGAACCTGGTCTGGGACGAAGACGGACACCAATCAGCTGACCGCCTACACCTACGACACGGTTCTCAAGGGGTATCCAGGTTCTTCCACCCGCTACGTAGGCGGCAAGACCGGCAAGGCCTACACCAGGAAGGTCACCGCTTGCGACAGCTTGTCCCGCCCGACCACCACCCAACTCGAACTTCCGGCAAGCGACCCCCTCGTGGCGGCCGGAGCGCCGGCCACGCTGGAGTTCACCAGCTTCTACAACATCGACGGCACGCTGCAGAACACCAAGGAGCCTGCACTCGGCGGTCTGCCTTCGGAAGTCATCGACTACGACTACACCGATCTTGGACAGGTCACCTCCGTCACCGGAACCACCGGCTACCTGCTCGAGGCCGACTACTCCGCCCTCGGTCAAGCCGAGCGGCTCACCCTCGGAATCGCCAACGCCGAGGAGTACAAGAAGGCCTACATCACCAACACCTACGAGGAAGGAACCGGCCGACTCACCCGCAGCCACGTCACAGATCAAACTCACCCCAACGTTCAGGACCTCAACTACACCTTCGACGACGCCGGAAACGTAACCTCCATTACCGACCCGACCACCCTGGGCGGCACCGGCAAAGCCGAAACCCAATGCTTCACCTACGACGGCCACCGCCGCCTGACCGAAGCATGGACGCCCGCCTCCCAGCAGTGCTCCGATGAGCGCAGCGCGGGCAGCCTGTCCGGCCCCGCGCCGTACTGGACCGGCTACACCTACAACGACGCCGGTCAGCGCACCAGCGAAACCCAGCACAAGACAAGCGGCGACACCAAGACCACCTACTGCTACACCAACAACCAGCCTCACACCCTGAAAGGCACCAGCACCAAGGCCGACTGTGCCAATCCCGACCGCAGCTACGACTACGACGCCACCGGCAACACCAAGCGCCGGCCCGGCAAGAACAGCGCCCAGGACCTCACCTGGTCCCATGAGGGCAAGCTCGCCAAACTCGCCGAAGGCACGACCTCAACCGACTACCTCTACGACGCCGACGGCACTCTGCTCATCCGCAACACCACAGGCGGCGAGCGCATCCTGTACGCAGGAGCCACCGAGCTTCACCTCAAGGCCAACGGCACCACCTGGGCCCAGCGCTACTACGCCTCCGGAGACGTGACCGTCGCCGTCCGCTCCAACGAGTCCGGTTCCAATAAGCTCTCGTACCTGGCGGGCGACCACCACGGCACCTCAAGTGTGGCCATCGCCTCCGACACCCAAGCCGCCACCAAGCGCTACATGACCCCCTTCGGCGCCGAACGCGGCACTGAGGGCGGCTCGTGGCCCGATGACAAGGGCTTCCTCGGCAAGACCAACGACACCACCACCGGCCTCACCCACGTCGGTGCCCGCGAATACGACCCCGGCATCGGGCAGTTCATCAGCGTCGACCCCCTCCTGGAAACCGACAAAGCCCAAACCCTCAACGGGTACAGCTACAGCGGCAACAACCCCGTCACCTTTACCGACCCAACGGGCCTGGGACTCGCCTGCGGTGGCGCAGGTGGCGCCATGGAAGCTTGCCCTGACGACGGTGACCCCATGCCGGAGCCGGTAGGCCATGACGGCCGCGGTCCCGACGACAACACCCTGCCTCCATGCCCGCAGTGCGGTATGCCGCTCAACGAACAGGACGGGACTGACTGGAACGGTGACGGGCAGGTCGTCATACACCCGGGCATGGCGATCCCTGCCGGTTGGAAGGACACCCGCCAGTTCGCAGAGGTCTTCCACGACAAGATCATGGAACTCTGCAATCCCGGAAGCCTCTACAAGGACTGCTACGCCCAAGACAACATGTCGTCCAGGGTGACACTGGCCGGCACGCGCAACTACACCTGCCGAGAGGTCTACGGCGGTGCCTGCCCCGGCGGCTACAACCCGGGCACGATGATGGCTGCTCTCTTCGCGCTCAGCGCTGCTGAAAAGGGATTCGGCGGAAGGGCGGGAGGCTCCCGGGGACGCGCCGGTTGCAATTGCTTCTTGGCTGGAACTGACGTTCTCATGGCCGATGGCAACACGAAAGACATCGAGGACGTCAAACTCGGCGACAAGGTGCTGGCGACCGACCCCGAAACAGGTGAAACAGGTCCGCGAGAAGTAACCCGGCTCATCCGCACCGAGGACGACAAGTACTTCAACAAGCTGTCCATCGCCACCGACGACGGCATTGAGACACTCACCGCGACCCACGAGCACCCCTTCTGGTCACCCTCCGAGGAGCGCTGGGTCGTAGCAGACGAGCTCGAACCAGGCATGTCGCTGCTTAGGAACAACGGCGACACCGTCATCATCACCGCTAACAAGGCCTTCTCGAAGCGCGCCGGCACCTACAACCTCACGGTTGACGACCTCCACACGTACTATGTGCTGGCGGGGCAGACGCCAGTCCTCGTTCACAATTCGAATGGAATTTGTGGAAGTGCGGATGCGCACAGCTTCAGGCGTACGGAAGCTCTGTCAGGAAATGCGTCCAAGAGGAACGTCGATTCGCTGACTGCTTCAATGAAGGAGAATGGCTGGCAGGGTGATCCGATATCCGTGGCGAAGATCGGTGATGACCTGTACGTCCTGGACGGTCACCACCGTGTTGCTGCGGCGAAGCGTGCAGGGATTGACGTGCCGTATCGGGTGCTTTCGGATGCTGACATTCGTGCCAGGTATCCCGGGGGTGCCGATGACATCACAACTGCTTGGGCTGAGGTAGGGCCGGACCGCCTAGTGAACAAGTACAAGAGACCGGGGTATCGATGACAGGCCAGCCTTTGAGGGAAGTCGAGGCGTACTTGCAGGCCCTCTCCCGGGTGCGCAGCGCTGTTCAGCGCTGTCACCCGGGTGGTCAGGGGCTGGCTAGCATCCTCCACCTGTATCGGTCGCGATCCCTGGAGAAGGCCGGGCGCATCCAGGAAAGTGTTGAATACAACGTCCACGGTTCTGGATGCCTTTTCATTGAGGCCAGTGGAGCCGAGGTTGACGTGGACTTCCTAGAGGAAGGGACGGAAGTCTTTGATGCCTGGAGGATCAGGAGGCTTTCGGTAAGTCTCGGCGAGGAATCCTCGGAAAGCCTGGACGAAATCGTTGCCGCGTGCAGAAAACTGGTTTCGCTCGGACGTTTGTCTGAGCCGCGCAGCGGATGGTTTTCGGCAGTTGAGTAGCGCCCTCCCCTGGTTTGCCTGAAGGTCGACTCCATTCCTGTCCGATGTCGAAGTGAATTGACGAGGCCCCCTCTTCCTGTAGCTCTTGGAGAGGGGGCCTCGCGATGCCTTGACGGCAACGCTGACGGCAACGTCAGCGGACGGATGCTGTGACGGGCGGGTCGTCGGGGCGGTCGTTGATCCCACCGAGCGCGCCGTTGAGGCTGTCGATGGCTTGGCGCTGGAGGCGGAGTCGGACGTGGGCGTAGAGGGCGTGGCCGAGCAGCTCCTTGATCACGACGAGGTCGATGCCCTGCTCCAGGAGGAGGGTGGCGGTCGAGTGCCGGAGGTCATGGAAGCGGATCACTCGAAGTCCGGCGCGTTCGAGTAGGTGGCGAAAGCTGCGTGTGAGGTTGGTGGGATCGAAGGGCCTGCCGATCGGGGTGGTGAAGACGAGACCGGTGTCCGCCCATCGTGATCCCGCAGCCTGACGATCTTCCTGCTGCCGCTCCTGGTGGATCTTGAGAGAGTTGATGCATTCGGTGGGCAGCGCGATACGGCGTTCAGAGGCGCGGGTCTTGGTGTGCAGGATGGTCAGGCCGCCGGTGTGAGTGCGCTGGAGGGATCGGTGGATGGCGGCGGTTCCCGCGTCGAGGTCGAGGTCTTCCCAGTGCAGGCCGAGGAGTTCGCCCTTGCGGAGGCCGGTGCGCAGGGCGAGTTCGTACAGCGCGTGAAGCCGGTCGCCGCTGGCGGCCTGGAGGAACTGCCGGGCCTCGCTCGCGGTGAAGGGCTTGAAGCGCCGGGGGCGGGGCGCGGGGGCCTTGACGTTTCGGGCGACGTTGCGGGGCAGGTCGTCTTCGCGGACGGCGTGCTCAAGTGCGGACTTGAGGACCGAGTGGACGTAGGCCACGGTCAGTGGCGAGAGCCGCTTGTTGCAGCATTGGCCGATGGTGCAGCAGGAGTGCCGGGCGGTGTCCCGTCCATGTACGCAGCACTGGCAGGCGACGCGGAGGTGGTCGAGGAAGGTGCGGACGTCGCGGGCGGTGAGCCGGGCGAGCTTCTTCGCGCCGAGGCCGGGGATGAGGTGGAGACGGATGCAGGCGGCGTAGCGGGTGTGGGTGTTCTCCCGGACCTGGTGGACGGCGATGCTGTTCAGCCAGTACGTCAGGTAGTCGCTCACGGTGCAGTCGGATACTGCGACGGGCAGCCCGAGGTTGCTCGCGGAGATCTTCTCGGTGAGCTTGCCCAGGGCTTCCTTCCGGCTTGTGCCGTAGACGCGGACGCGCTTGCGAGTGTTGCCGGGGGCGAGGACGTATCCGGCGGCTTCCCAGCGGCCGTCCTTGCGCTGGTAGACGGTGCCGTCTCCGTTGGCGCGGGAGCGGCTGCGGCGGGAGGCGGCGGGGCGCGGCGTGGTCATCAGGCAGCTTCCTGTTCGAGGCGGGTGCGGATGAAGTCGGTGAGCGCGTGGACGGGGATGCGGCGGGCGCGGCCGAGGGTGATCGAGGCGAGCTGGCCGGTGCGGAGCAGCTCGTAGACGGCGGAGCGGCCGAGCTGGAGGCTGGTCATCACCTGGGGCACCGTGAGCAGATCCAGCGCCGGTGCCGCCTCCACGTGGAGGCAAGCGGGCGGGGGCGAGGCCATCAGCAGCCCCCTTCGGCCGCGAACTGCCGTTCCAGTTCCTTGCGATGCCAGACGTCGGCCGCGAGGAGGGCCGCGCCGGGGCTGTAGCCCGAGCCGAGGTAGGCCCAGTGGCCGATGACGAGAGTCGTGTTCTGATCGGGCTCGCGCAGGCCGGCGTGGGCGCGGGCCTGTTCGGTGCGCCAGGCTCGGCGGGCGGCGCGCAGCGCGCCGAGGGTGGTGGAGTAGCGGCGGGACTTGGTGGAGAAGTGGCCCCGGAAGCCGAGCATGTGCGCCCACTTCCAGAGCTTTAGATCAGCGAACTCGGGCAGCCTGCCGAGTTCCCAGCAGGTGCGGATCATCTGCCGCACGTGTCTGGCGACCGCGAGGCGCGGCAACGGGCGGGCCTGTCCGGTGCCGTCGCACGTGGTGCAGGGGAGCGGGGTGCCGTGGGGCAGGAGGGTGGCGCCGCGGCCTTGGCAGGGGCGGCAGAACAGGGAGCGGTCGAGGGTGCCGGAGGCGTCGGCGGACTTGGTGGCGTACTTCGCGACGTAGGCGGCCACGGCCTGATCGGTGAATTCGGCGTCGGCGCCGAAGGCGGCGATCTCGCGTACGTCGAGCTGTTCGCCCCAGGTGAGTTCGCGTTTCCCGATCGCGTCCGACTCGACCGTGACGCGGACCCGTGCGGCGGCGGCGCGGATGGCGTCGGTGAGCACGGCGACGGTGGCGTACGGCGGTGGGGGCTGGGTGCTGCCGTCCGGGCCGTCGAGCCGGATGACGGCGTGGAAGTGGACCAGGCCGCGCTGTTGGCATTCGGCGACCTTGGCGAAGGAGACCCGCAGGACCGCGTGGGCGGCCTTCTGGGTTGCCGAGCCGGGCGGCGATCTCGCGGCGCAGGTAGGTGGTGAAGCGGACCCACAGGGCTCCGGCGTGGGCGTTGAACAGGACCGCGCCCGCGTAGTCGTACGTCGCGGGCTTCAGCGGCGTCCCGATCAGGGGGGCCGTGGGTTCGTGGAGCTTGCGGCAGCGGCAGGGCCGGACGTCGCCGCCGGGCGTGGTGAGGCGGTTGTGGACGGGGCCGAAGGACGGCGGGGTGAGGGTGACGAAGACGCGGGGGGTGGGTGCGGACGGTGTCGGGACGGTCTTGCCCCCGGAGAGGCCGGCGCGGATGAGGTGGTAGGTGTCGGCGGCGTAGAGGCGGGAGCAGGCCGGGCAGCGGGAGGCGCGGCGGTTCCCGCACGCGGTGAGCAGACTGCCCGTGGGCTCGGCGGAGGAGGTGTAAGCGCAGTACCTCACCAGTCGTGGTGTCGACGGTGGTGCTCTGGCCGGTCAGGCGGACGGGTTCGGTGCAGCCGCCGAGGCGTTCGATCTGCTGCTGCGCACGGTCGAAGTCAGGCTGGTTGACCAGGTGGAGCAAGTCCCGCACGGCGGGGCTTGCCACGTGGCGCAGGTCCAGGGTGACCATTCGGGGCGTGTCCCTTCTGTCGGGGTGGGGCCCGAGCAGCAACCGACCATGGCTGTGGGCGTGTTGGTGTTGCTCGGGGCATGACGAACCAGGCCCATCGGGTGGGCGTGGATTTCAGGGAGAGGTGATCCGGCCGGTGGCCGGGGTGGCTCAGAGCTGAGCGAGGGCGGCGGTGGCCACCGGCAGGGCGACGCCCATGCGGGTCGCGAGTTGGGAGGCGGAGATTGGCGCTCCGTGCTCGGCGTGGTGGGTGTCCGCGATGCGCCGGGCCGCATTCAGCAGTGCTGCGGGCAGGGTCGGGCGGGAGCCGGTATCAGGCGCCTTGGCGAGGGCCGGGGCGGGGGCGGGTTGATCAAGGGCGCCCCGCTGACGCGGGCCGCCGCGCGCCGGCGGCCGGTGACCGCCGCCCGCTCCTGTCTACCGCCCCGCTGGCGACGCCCACCGGCCACTCGGCGCGCACAGGGCCCGGAAGCATAAGCCGGACCCCCAACCAGAAGCCCCGGTCCGACCGCTCAGCAGCAGATCGGCCGGGCACTGGGAAGGCCGTCCGGCGAGCTCGTGCCGTGCGGCGTCGGCACCCCGGCGGAGCTGCCGCCCCGGACGCGTGGGCCTGGTGCCTGGCTGGGGCCGTGACGATGGAAATACTGGGCTGATGCCGGTGCGGGGTTGAGCGAGGCACACGTGGCGGGTGATCGGTCGGCTTCACCCGCCGTCGTGGCTGACTTTCTGTGGCTGAGGCCAGAACCCCCACGGCCATGAGCACGGCACGCACGTGAAGGCCCGGCCCTGCCGGGCTGATCAGGACGGGGGAGCCTCGATCGGCTGCGCACGGCAGAGACGGGAGCTGGATGGGTCAGCGCGGTGCGGTGTCTGGGAGGACAGGGCGCGTCATATCTGGCGCCTGGTGCGCCAGGGCCGGGTGATGATCTCCCGGTAGGTGTGGTGGGACGGGTTCTGGCCGCAGTGCCGCAGCACCCAGTCCTGCGGTTCGGCGAAATCCTCGCTTGTCGGCGAGGTTTCTCCGTCCACGGCGCACTGCATCGCGTACAGCACCGGCTCCGCGTCCGGCTCACGGTCGGGCTGGAGCGTCCAGGTCTCGTAGCGCAGGACCGAGCGAGGGGTCACCGTCCCCACCTCCGGTTGGCCACAGCCACCTTGGCGCTCAATTCCTCGGCCGTGGTCGGCGGACGTACCTCTTCGGGCGGCACGTCCCACTCCCGGCCACCGCGCGGCGGTCGAAGCTGTACGTAAGGTCCCACATGGCCCATCACCACGCCCACCTTGCCGTTCCTCCGGTCGACCATGACGGCGCCCACGTCGGGCGAGGCGCTGTGCTCGACCGCGTCAGGGTTGCGGTCAGTCATCGTGACCACCCCGGCGAGGCGGTCCGCGACCGGGCAGCCAGTCGCAGGGCGGGAACACAAGTGGTGGCGCTCTTACGCACGTTGGCACTCCTCGGCGGCGTGGACCGTGCCCCTGGGCGTTATCGGTGCCGCAGGGTCGGCACCGATCCTCACGTCGATCACCGGGACGAAGGAACCTCCACCAAACCCCACTCCGGGACGTCTCGCACCATGTAGAACGTCCCTGGTGCCGTCCTGAGATGTAGGGGGAGACTCGTGCCGAACGAGAGACTACGAGCCGTCATGGCAGCCGGAGGCTGGACGTACGCTGCCCTCGCCCAGGAGGTCGAGGTCGACCCCAAGTCGGTCGAGCGCTGGGTGAACCTCGGGCGGATCCCACGCCGCGCCACAGCCTTACAGGCGGCCGAAGCCCTGGGAGAAGACGTGCACGCACTCTGGCCGGCACTCCGCCAAGCCCGCCCCGCCCGCGCCATCAGCCCCGAGCTGGTGGCGCTCTACGAGCAGCGGGCCGACCTCCCCGTCTCGGCGTTCACCGACCTGATGGCCCAGGCCCGGCAGCGGATCGACATCCTCGTCTACGCGGCCGTCTTCCTCCACGAGGCGTACCCGCGGCTGAACGAACTCCTCTCCGAACGTGCCGCCGAAGGCTGCACCGTCCGCATCGCGATCGGGGACGCCGACAGCGACACCGTCCAAGCCCGCGGACAGGAGGAGCGGTTCGGCCACGGCATCGAATCCCGCTGTCGCCTCGCGCTCATGCACTACAGACCGCTCGCCAGCACCCCGGGCATCGAAGTCCGCACCCACGAAACCACGCTCTACAACTCCCTCTACCGCGCCGACGACCAGCAACTCGTCAACGCCCATGTCTGGGGCGTCAACGCGTACGCCGCCCCCGTATGGCATCTTCGCCGACACGAGACAGGCGGCATGTTCGACACCTATGCCGAGAGCTTCGACGCCGTGTGGACGACGGCAACCCCCGTACGAGAGGAAGGCTGACCGTGGCCCGCACCGAGTACTACGACGACCCGAACGCGCCCAAGCCGAACAGCATGGTCGTCGCCGCCTCCGCCGTCGTCACCGACGACCACGGGCGCATCCTCCTTCAGCGCCGCCGCGACAACGACCTATGGGCCCTGCCCGGAGGCGGTATGGACCTCACCGACTCCCTGCCAGGCGCGGCCGTCCGCGAGGTCAAGGAAGAAACCGGCCTCGACGTCGAGATCACTGGCCTGGTCGGCACCTACACCAACCCGAAACACATCATCGCCTACACCGACGGCGAGGTCCGCCGCCAGTTCAACGTCTGCTTCACCGCCCGCATCACCAGCGGCCAACTGGAGATCTCCGACGAGTCCACCGAACTCCGGTTTGTACCGCCGGAAGAGATCGAACAGTTGCCGATGCACCACACCCAACGACTCAGGCTCCAGCACTTCCTGGAACAGCGCGAGAAGCCGTACCTGGGCTGAACCGCCTGACGGCAGTAGCGACGGCAACAACCCCGCACAACCACGGATACCCACGCACTTCACTGGACCAGCAAACTGCGCTTGACCTGCGAAAAAGCAGGTAGGGGGGTCCGCGTAGCACACGTACTATGTGCTGGCGGGGGTCACTGCGGTCCTCGTTCATAACTCCAATGGGTGGTGCGGCCCTGGCTTTAGAACGGCGGCAGAGGTCGGTATCAACCCGAATGATGCCAAGCGAATTCAGAATGCCGCCGATAAGGCCGGGCAGCCAATCATTGTGGTCGGGAGCCGTGCAAACGGAACGCCCAACCCGACATCGGACTGGGATTACATCCTGTCCGGTCCGTCCAGAACGCGTCACAGCGTCAAGAATTCACTGCCGAGAGGAACAGGTGACGGTGAAGGGAGTGGACGCGGTAGAGATTTCTGGCAGAACTACAATCCGAGCCGTCCAGACTATGCAGAGCTGGACAGAAACAGGCCGTATGTTGTATTCGAGCCCCGGAGCAGGTGAGCACTTGCGAGCATCAGAGCGGATCATCAACGAGGTTGCTCAAGGGCTCCGCAGCTTGGAGGACGCTGTGGCCTGGTTCTCTTCGCTGGAGCAGGTTCAGCAGGGAGCGGTACTGCATGAGGTTGTTCGCTACGCCATGCAGGCCCATGCAACGGTGAATGACGCGCGTGAGGGGCTAGTGCGATCAGGCGTCAAGCCGACCATGACCCCGGCAGTGTTGATTGTTCGAGAACCGATTCTCGAACAGATGGGGAAGATCATAAATCTGCCCCCCGGTGAGTACGCGAAGTCCTTTCGCGTCCTCGTGTCCACGTTCGCTGTAGCTGACACGCGACGAAGAGAAACGGAGTGCCGAGGAACTTGTAGCCACGCCTGGCACAACCTGTCGTAGGCGCCAACGCCCCCGGCGCGCCGAAGAGGAAATTGCCGAGGATTTCTGAGTTCGCTTGGGCGCACATTGGGAGTCCCTGCCGAGTCGGTAATCGGCGGGGCCCCTGGGCGCTTTGACGGCAACGCTGACGGCAATGTCAGCGGACGACGGCTGCGGTGGGTGCCGTTGGGGTCGTCGTCGGTCAGGTCGAGTGCG
>NZ_JBUEGC010000035.1:0-76257 GCF_054963655.1 Streptomyces sp. HSS9-12
GGCAACGCAGCAGATGGCCGTGCCAGGGCGGCGAGCGGGGCAAACCCTGGCTGACGCGGCACCAGCTTAGCGCGAGCCTGTCACACCAAGGTAATTGAGCTGCCCGAGCAGCACCGCGAGAGCGGCGCGAACTTGCCAGAACCACGTAACCAGCCGAGCCAGAAGATTGGCAATTTTTTGGCAACTTCATGCCGGACATGCGCTGCAGATCATAGATTGGCCACGTCGGGCCGGACACCGAGTGTCGGTTCAGCCATCCTGACTGTGCCTTCCCCTCAGCTCTCCCATTGGCTGGAGTCGTCATGCGCATACTCTTAGCGGCCGCCGCAGTCCGCGTTTCCGTTCTCGGAGTCGTTACAGGCATCGACCGGCCGGCACCGCATACCGTCGGCAGCGCCGGCCATGGCGCCGCGATCGGCGACATCGACTGGCCGTGAACTCACCGGCACACACGCCACCGTGTGGGTGGGCGGGCTGGGCTGTCGGCAGGGGAGCAGAGACGCGGACGGTGGCGCCGGAGCCGGCCTCGGCCAGGCCGGCGGGGAAGCGAAGCCGCTCTCGCCCACGCCCTGACCCGCACGGCAACTCCTGCTCACCGGCCGGCCTCCGGCGGCAACGAGGCCCGGCGCGAGAGCGGCCACCCAGTCAAACTCATTGTCAGAACTCGGCAATATATGGCAACATGCGGGTGGTTCGGTGCCGTCGGTCCCTCCGGCACAGGCATGGTCCGGGATGCGCATGACGCTGCGGCGGCGCTCGTCCGTCGTCCCCGGATTCCCTGCCCGTACGACAGCGGTGGGGGCGGCACATGGCGGGCGACGTCGACGGGAATGTCATGAGATCTTTCTGGCTGCTGACCTGGGCCACGGCCGTATCCATGGCTGGAAACACCTTCCTCTACCTGGCAGTTCCCTGGGCACTGGTCCAAGCGACCGGTTCCACTTTGCTGGCGGTCCTGAGCATGGCGGCACAGACGGCCCCCTATCTGGCCGCGCCGTTCCTGGGCGCTTTCATCGACCGCCATGACAACCGGCGCCTGTTCATCGCGGGCGAGTTGGTGCAGTGCGCCTCCGTGGCGGTGATTCCGCTGCTGCTCGCCGTCGATCAGGTCGCCTTGGTGTTCGTGTCGCTGTGTCTGATGGGCCTGGCCAAGGTCGTCTCCGACGTGGCCGGCGACTACGGACTGATTCCGGCACTGGTGCCCCGTGAGCGTCTGGACCAGGCATCCAGCCGGTTCAACTCGGCCCAGCTCATCGCCCGCTTCGCCGGCCCCGCCCTGGCCGGCCTGACCATCGCCGCGGTGGGTCCCGGCTGGGCCCTGGAGATCGACGCGGCCACCTTCCTGATCACCGCCGTGACCGCGTTCTTCCTGCCCAAGGTCGACAAGCGGACCAAGAGGACCGACGTGTCCGTGGGCACACTGCTGCGCGAGGGCATAGCGTACTTCCGCTCACGGCCGGACCTGCGGCGGTTGACTGCGGCGGTCGCCCTCTACAACCTGGGCGCGGGCGCACTGGAGCCCACACTGCTGACCCTCGGCACCGACCACTGGAACTGGTCGTCGGCCGCCTTGGGCACCGCGGTGTCCTGCGGCGCCGTGGCCGCGGCGCTCGGGGCGTGGGTGAGTCCCATGGCGCCGGCCGGCGAGGACCGCCGGCGGCTGCGCGTCGGCGCCTGGCTGGGCGTGGCCGCGCTCGGCTCCCTCGGGCTGCTCATCGATTCGCCGCTGGTGATCGTGATCGGCTTCTGCGTGCTGTGCTTCGGCGAGGGCGGCGTCAACACGACCACGATGGCCTACCGGCAGCACGAGATCCCCGCGGAGTTCACCGGCCGGGTCAACACCGTCATCCGGACCTTCGTCACCGGAGCCGTGCCCGTCTCGTCGCTGCTGCTCGGCCTGACCGTGGGCCTGTCCGGCTCATTCCTCGTCTTCCTCCCCGTCACCACGACCGCCGTGCTGGCCGTGCTCCTGTGGTCGGCCCCAGTGCGCCGCCGCCCGACCGCCCCCCACAGCGCTCTGCTGGTCACCGTCGCTGAGGAAAGGCCCGCGTGATGGCCGAGAAGAACGTGCTGCTGGTCAACTCCAACTGCCGGATCGCCGCCCGCCTGCTGCAGGACCGGCCGGACGTGCGGCTGACGGTGGCCACCATCGACAAATACCGGCGCTTCTACAACGCTGACACCGACGTGGAGATCGTCGGCTCCGTCGCGGACCTGACCCAACTGCGCCTGGCCGCACTGCGGATACGGGAGCGCAACCCATTCACCCATGTCGTCTCCCCCTCGGAGTGGAGCGTGCAGGGCGGTGGCTACCTCCGCTCGTACTTCGGTCTGCCCGGCCCCGGCTATGAGGTGGCCAACGCCTTCTCGAACAAGTTCGTGATGAAGCAGCGACTGGCCGCCGCCGGGCTGCCGGTGGCCGCATTCCGTCGTCTGGAGCGGCTCGAGGACGCGGCAGGGGCGGCCCGCGCGCTCGGCTGGCCGGTAGTGGTCAAACGCGTCTGCGGGGGCGGTTCCGGGTACGTGGTGGCTGTACGTGACGCGGAATACCTGCGCACGATCACCGTGGCCGAGCGGTTCGCGGCGCTGCGCACGGCGCCGTTTCCGCTCATGGCCGAGGAAATGATCGATATCGAGGCGGAGTTCCACTGCGACGGCGTCGTGGTCGACGGCACGGTCCGCTTCGCATCCGCGGCCCGCTACTTCGAGCCGGTGCTGCGCAGTGTGGGCGGCGTCATCGGCTCCTACACCCTGCCCGAGAGCCACCCGGACGCCGGCCATGTGGCCGCCCTGCACGAACAGGCCGTCTGCGCACTGGGGCTGCGGGACGGCGTGACCCATCTTGAGGTCTTCAAGTGCCCGCGCGGCTACCTCATCGGGGAGATCGCCTGCCGCCCCGGCGGGGGCGGCATCGCCGCCCAGGTCCGGCACCAGTACGGCATCGACCTGTGGCGAACGTTCCTGGACCTCTCGCTCGGTGACCCCGTGGACGTGGAGGTGCCGCCGCGCCCGGACCACATGATCCAGTACATGCTGCCGCGGCCGGCCGGCACCGTCACCGCCCTCACCTCGGCCGACGAGCTACGGGCCGCCGACGGCGTGGTGCACGCCGAGGTCACGACACGGATCGGCGACACCCTGCACGGCCCCCTGGACTCCTCGGTCTACGCGGGCTTCGTGCTGATGCGGGCCGGGACTGAGGCGCAGGTCGCCGAGCGCATGGCGCAGATCGACAAGCTCTTCCACATCGGCGTCGCGGAGCACACCGGCCGCCATGCGCCCCACTCGACCACCGACAAGAAGGGATGACAGCGGATGGACATCGTCAGTCACCACGGCCTGTCCGTCGCCCACATCACCTCCGGCGAGCTGGCCGACCGCCCCTGGCTGCGCACCCCCGAGCACATCGATGTGGTCCGCACCACCGCACCGCCGACGGAGATGAACGACGAGCTCGCCACGGCCGGCTTCGTCCGCAAGCCGGCCCTGCTGTCCTGGACCGCCGAACTCCGCGCCGACGAGGCGGAGTTCCTTTCCCAGCTGGACAACAAGGCACGCCAGGACATCCGGCGAGCGCGCAACCGGGCGGAGCGGGTCCTGACCCTGGCGGTCCACGACCGGCTCGAACCGGACACGCTGGACGATTTTCTGACGCTCTATCAACAGCGCGTGGAGGACATGACGTACGGCATCGCGATCGCCTGCCGGCAGCGGGAGCGGCTCCTTGACGGACGCGAGAAGTACTTCGCCGTCTTCGCCTCGCAGGACGGCGAACTCGTCGGCGGCTGCGTCGTTCTGGAGTGCCCCGATCAGGACGCGGTGCGCATCCGGTTCTCCGCCGTGACCGAGGAGTGGCGCCGGGACTCCCTCGCCCGCACGCTCTACTTCGCCGCGATGCGCACCGCACGCGAGAAGGGATACCGCTGGGCGACCCTGGGCGACGAGCCCAATCTGTACGGCCACTTGACCAAGGCCGGACTGTTCCGCTTCAAGGTCAGGATGGGGTTCCGCTGCGTGCCGTCCCAGGACTTCCACGATCCCGAGGGAACCGACGAGGCCGACCTGGTCCTCAACCTGGACCGGCTGTGCGACCCCTGTCTGATCCTCGGCTACGCCTCAAACTCCCCGGGCGACCGCTCGCTGCGGGCCCACCTGGTCACCGACAGCCCCACCGGTCTGCGCGCCTACGCCGCCCCCTTCCTGGCGGGCGTCAGCCACGTCCCGCCGGCGCGGACGGGCGCCTGCCCCGCCGCCTGACAGACGCCATGATGCGGCGCCGCGGCCGAAGCCGCGCCGCCGCATCATGGTGTGCGGGCCTGCGTCCGCCTCACGCTCAGCGCGAGGAGACCGCCGAGGTGTCGGTGCCGGCCCCAGCGGCCGCCGGGGCACGACGGCGGCCCACCAGGTAGGGCAGCATTCCCAGCAGGGTGGCCACACCCAGCACCAGCCAGTACGCGCTGCCCGCCCCGTGCCGGTAGCACAGCAGGAAGACGGCACCGCCGCACAGCGAGCCCAGCGCCTCGCCGACGGTCCAGGCGACCCCCTGCAGGTTGGACGCGGCCAGCCGGGACACGCTGGTGATGCGGTTGAACGCGATGCTCACCATCGGTGTGAACAGCATTTCAGCGAAGGACCAGACCGTCATGGCCACGAGCGATCCGGCCACTACGGGCAGGCCCAGGCCGAGGAGCACGATGGCCGCGCCGAACACGAGCACGGCCTTGACCAGCAGCGTCCCCGGCGGCACCCCCGCGCGCAGCCGCCGGTTGGCCACCGTGGTCACCGCGGCCTGCAGGGCGACGATGGCCACCGGCGGCCCGCCGAGGAGCACGCCGCGTAACAGCGCCGAGTCGATGGCCAGCGCGGCGAGCAGCGCGAACGCCGAGTAGAACTGGCCGTAGACGAACGATCCGACCGCCGTGACCACGCTCGCCTGCCGGCACTGCGGATCACGCAGCAACCGCAGCCCGGCGCCCGGGCCGGTGCGCCGGTGCACCGCCTGCGGCGGCCGCAGCCGCTTGGGCAGGCCGAGGACCAGAGCCACACCGGCGAGCGCATAAGCCGCGCTGACGAACATCAGCAGCGGCCTGGCATGGCCCGAGACATACAGCCCGCCCGCGATGAACGGTCCCAGCGCGGCCGCCGTGTTGGTGGCGATCTGCTGCATCGAGTAGATGTTGTTGCGCCCCGGCTCGCTCTCGATGCTCTCCGCGACCAGGACCCGGGCAAGGACCGCGTTCACGCTGATGCCGAATCCGGCGAGGAACAGCAGGACCAGGGTGAGTACGGGGTCCTGCGCGGAGGCGAGCAACCCGAAACCCGCCGCGGAGCACACGGTGCTGCCGGCCATCGCGACGACGTACGGAACCCGCGGCAGCCACCGGCTGACCAGCAGCGACGACAGTCCCGCGAACACGATGAAGCCGAACAGGCCGACGCCGGAGGCGAGCCACCCCGCGCTGCTGGTCTGCCGGGCCAGCATGATGGCCAGGACCGGTACCAGCGAGAACCGGCCGAAGCTGCACAGCAGGTAGTTGGCACCGAGGGCCAGCCGCAGCACCGGTTCTCGGATGCCCGTCGCGGATGTGTCACTCACGTCGTCGAGCCCCCTGGGTACGTCGGGCGAGGTGGTCGCAGAGCGGTGGAGGCCTCCGTGCCGCGATAACGGGCCGCCTGGGCCGGTGTTCTTCGCCCGGCCCGGGCGGCCGCCGTCGGCCGGGGGCATCAGTCGGCACGGTCATAGCCCACGTGCCGGGCGAGGTCGAGTTCGCGGCTGAGAGCGCGGTCGTCGCCGGCGTCCGGTGTGCCGCGCCCGGCCGGGTCGACGGTGATGACGATGCGGGAGGCGTTGATGCGGGCGGTGGCCGCGGCCTGTGCGGCGGTGTCGCCGGTGGCGATGACGAAGGCCGGGCGGTCAAGGGACCAGCGGATGGGCCCGATGTGCTCGCCGACGGCGCAGGTGACGTCCAGCTCGGCCACGTCGGGCTGGGCCCGCACCCGCTCGACGCCGTCCACCGCGACGACCCGGCCCTGCGCGGCGAAGACGAACCGGATGGCCGCCCCGCCCTTTGCCTTGGGCGGCTCGGTCAGCGGCGCCACCCGGTCCAGGGCCCAGGCCACGGTCAGTTCTTCCATGTCGACCTGGTAGGCGAGCCGGACCAGGTCGTTGATCCGGTCACCGCCGCGCCTGCTGTGCCCTTCGACCACCCGCGGTCCGCGCGAGGTCAGTTTCACCTCGACGTGCGAGGGGCCGTTCCGCAAGCCCACCGCGTCCAGGAACCGGCCCACGAGTGCGACGACGGACGCCGTCGTCGCCTCGTCCTGCGCCGCCGGCACCGAGTGGCCCGCCTCGATGAAGTGGTCACCGAGGAGCTTGTCGGTCAGTGCCAGCACCACATGGCGGCCGTCGAAGGTGAACGATTCGACGCTGATCTCGGGTCCGTCGAGATACTCCTCCATCAGGAACGCCGTCGAACCCGCCCGCACGAACCGCGCGGCGACCCCGGCGGCATGTTCGGGCCCTTCGACGAGCGAGACACCGTAACTGCCGGTGGCCGCCACCGGTTTGGCGATGAACGGATAGCCGTTCGCCGTGCCGAACGCGCGCAGGTCCGCGGCGGTGGACCCAAGCTCGGCGGTCACCGGGCTCAGGCCGCGCTCGGCGAGCCGGGTGCGCATCGCCCACTTGTCGGTGAGCAGACGGACCGCCTCCAGGCAGGCCCCGCGCAGGCCCAGCCGGTCGTTGAGGGCCGCGGCCGGGAGCTGGGCGTTCTCCGAAATGGCGACCACCGCGGTGAACGGCCGGACCTGGTGCAGGTCGGCGACCAGTTCGACGAAGTCGGCCTGGGTGTAGTCGGCCACCAGTGTCCGGTGAGCCCTGGCCGCCTCACCGGCCGAGGCCTCCTCGGGGCGCTGTGCCCACCAGACCTCTGCGCCGAGCTCTGCCGCCGTGCTGACCAGGGACTTCTGGTCTCCGATCACGAGTACACGGGCGTTCACCGCGTTTGCCTTTCTCTCGGCAGTGGGACCCCTCGGCCCGGCGCGGCGGCCGTGAGGCCACCGCCCCGGGCGCCCCGGCCGGGCTGTGCGGGTGCCCTGGGCCATGGCCCCGGGCACCCGCACAGCCCGTGCCGTCACATGCTTGCGCTGCCTCCGCTGGTGAACTCTTCGGTGTTGCCCCGCAGTACGATGCCGGGCCGGCCGTCGATGCCGACCGTGGTGGTCCCGGCGACCGTGACCCGCTCACCGCGGCGGTGCTGGTTGCCGTAGTCGTGGACCGCGTAGTGCAGCGTCGACCGGTTGTCCCACAGGACGAGGTCGCCGACCTGCCACTTCCAGCGGACGGTGTACTCGGGCGTGGTGGCGTACTCCTGCAGGACCCGGATCAGGTCGCGGCCGGCCTGCGGGCTGAATCCGTGGACGCTGCGGGCGAACCCGCCAAGGAGCAGCGAGCGTTCGCCGGTCTCCGGGTGGACCCGGACGGCCGGGTGCTCCGCGGTGAAGACGTTCTTGAGGTAGCTGGTGCGCGTGTCGCCGGTGTACGTGGCGTCGGTGAAGTCCGAGTCGTTGGAGTGGACGACACGCAGCCCGTCCGCGAGCGTGCGCAGCCCGTCCGGCAGATCCCGGTAGGCGGCGGCCGTGTTGGCCCAGATGGTGTCACCGCCGAAGGGTGGGCAGACCACGTTGTGCAGGATGGCGATGGCGGGCGGGTTCTCCATGTAGGTGAAGTCGGCGTGCCAGTGGTTGGCCCGCGTCCCCTCGCCCCGGGAGTCCATCTCGCGCAGCAGCGGGCGGCCCTCGGGCCCGCCGTAGATCGGGTGACCGAGCGTCAGGTCCCCGAAGCTGCGGCCGAAGGCGACGAGTTGGCCGTAGTCGAGATCCTGGCCGCGCAGGAAGATCACCTTGTGGGTGAGGAGTGCTTCCCTGAGTTCGGCGGCCACCGAGTCACTCAGCGGACTCGCGGCGTCCACGCCGGTGATTTCGGCGCCGATATTTCCCGCGAGTTGCCTCACCTTGACCCTGGTACCACTGTCGGCAGTCATGACGTCAGTCATGCGTTTGGACCTTTCTGGGCTGTGTGGGGGCGCGAATCCATGCGTCCCGGCCGCGGACGCTCCACCGTCGAGGCGGACACTCCCGCGCGTCCTGCACATGGATTGTCGCCAGTTGCGCCTCGGAACACGGCCGATATTGCCATGACTTGCCTAACTTGGCAATGTAGGGCGAAGGTGCAGTTGCGGGCAGCCCGACGCACGGCGGCACGCGTGACCGCTGCCGGTCACGCGCGCCGCCGTGCAGTGCACCTGCCCCGATTCCCGGGGGAGGGGCGAGATGTGGATCCGCGTCAGAGCAACGCGTCAGAGGAAGTGGCCGCTGGCGAGATAGGGAGCCGGATCGCTCATGCCCCGGACCGCGAGATAGCCCTCCTGCCCGATGTCCAGCCTGGCGGCCAGACCGATGTCCACCGCCCAGTGGTTGGCGGTGGTGATGCAGTTGACCAGCGTGTCACCGCGGGAGGAGGCCAGGGCCTCCCACAGCAGGCTCTGCGCGGTCCGCGGCTCCGCCGCGGCCAGGAGTACGCCCCGCCCCTTCTCCTGGTCGATGTAGACGTATCCCGGCCGGTCCCGGTTCTCGGAGACGACCAGCCGCAGGGAGTCGAGCATGTAGGTGTGGTCGGGTCCGTGGCCGGCCCCGCGGATCCGCTCGTCCAGTCGGTCCATCCATTCGACGTCGTCGGCCCGGCCCTCCCGAAGCCCACTGACCGCGGGGAGCATGGACCGGTCCACCGTGCCGACCATGCGCATCTGCGGGTAGAGCGTGAAGCCCGCCAGCCGGTAGCGGCGGGTCGCCCCCGGGTGCACCGTGGACGAGAACAGCCCCGGGCGGCCGTCGGCATGCGCCAGTGCGGCGTCCATCAGCCGCTTGCCGATCCCCTGGCCCTGATGCCGTGTCAGCACCCCGTACGTCGCCAGGTACCACACGCGCCCGCGGTTCTGCGAAATGGCGAAACCGATGACCTCGCCGTCCTCACCGACCGCGACCCAGCACCCCCCGGGATCGGCCTCGAGGTAAAAGCGCATCCGCTCGATCCACTGTTCCGAAGCAGTTTCCGAACGTGGCTGGATCTGTGGTTCGCAGACTCTTCTACTGCGCTGATCCGCCTCGAAGAACAGCGCCGCCGAGGCGCGCTCCGCCGATGGGAGGTCTTCCTCTCTCGCCAGTCTCACCTGCACTGATTCCATCTTCACAGCGTACCGACCACCTTGAGGACTCTCCTGCGTTCTGTGTGCTTCCCCCTGGGGACGGCATCACGTCCCGTGGAGTTGAAAGCGGCGTCCCGTCGGGGCGATTCCGGGTGCGCGGCCCCGGTCAATCCTGCCCGTCGCGTATGTCCGCCAGCGTCTCCGCAAGGCTGCGCCATGTCTCGGCGGCAAGTTCGACGTTGTGCGCCTCATGGGCCTGCCGCGCGAGGTCGCGCATTGTCTGCACCCCCGCCGTCGTCCGGCCGGCGAGAAGGTTGAGCTTTCCGCTCAGCGCCTGCAGCCGGATCCGGTCGCGGAAGGACAGCCGCAGGTCCAAGGCCCCGGCTTCCTCGCACAGTTCGCGCGCCCGGTCCAGATCACCCTCGCCGCAGGCGAGATGGGCGTGCAGCAACAGCGCCTCCTGGCGGTGCACTTCGGTGCCGACGAGATCCAGCGCCGGACCGAGCTGCTCGAGGACGGCGCGCGCCTTGACCGTCTGCGGCGGGATGATCTGCAGCAGCAGCGACGCCGCGGCCAGGCGCAGCCGTAGCCACAGGCCCAGATCCTCATGGCTGTCCAGGCTCTCCAGTGCGCGCTCCAGCAGGTCGGTCGCCTCCTTGTACGCACCCTGGCGGATCCCCACGGTCGCCGCGGCCCACAGCGCCTTGGTGAACGCGGAGCCGCCCGCCGGCTCGGTGAGCTCGCACAGCTGCTCGGCGTGCGCCGCGGCATCGGTGAGCCGGCCCGCCTCCGCCTCCGCGGACACCAGCGCGTGCAGAGCGCCCGCCCGGTCGGTCAGGGTGAGACCGACGGCCGCGGCCACCGCGGTGGCGGCGTACTCGCACGCCTCTGCGACCAGGCCCAGGGTGCGCGCGCAGCGGGAGCGCTGGGTGTACGCACGAACGCGCAGCTCCGCCAGCTGCAACTCCTCAGCAAGCTCGTCCAGTTCGGCGACCAGCGCGTATTCCTCCTCATGCTGGCCCTGCCTGCTGCGCATGCGGGCCAGCAGCCACAGCGCCTGCCAGCGCAGCGCCGGGTCCTGCCGGTCGTCGGCGCGCAGCGCCTCGGCCAATGGGCCGGCCGCGGCCTCGTCCAGGTCCTCGTCGGCCACCGAGGTGATCGACGCGAGGACCTGCGCCAGCGCAGGGCCCTGCTCACGTTCGAAGGCGCCGACGGGGACCCCGAGCCGCTCGGCCAGATAGCCCACGATCCTGGCGGTCGGCGGCCGGGCGCCGGACTCCAGACGCGACAGATAGCCGGTCGACATCGCGTCTCCGGCGAGCGCCGCCTGGGACAGTGCACGGCCCACGCGGAGCGTGCGGAGGCGTTGCCCGAAATACGGCTGTTCCAGCATCTGAACCTCGGAAGGCATGGGTTGACACTCGACCACAGCCTCAACCCGTCTGAGGGGTGGGGCAGTGTGCCCGAGGCAGGCAAGTTTGTCAAACGACAGGTAAATCTAGCGCAGAGCTTCCCCGTTGCGTATCGACATACACCGAGCCACTGGTCGAATGACTCTGAGACCCTGGGCGCCACGGGAGATGGCACCCGGCGACGATCGGCCGCCGCGTCCGCGATCCGTACGCCCGATTCTGAGCGTCATCATGCCGTCACCGCCGGCACTCCATCAATATTGCCTGCTTTGGAAACTCATGGCAACATCCTGGACACCACCTGGAGGCTGCGGACACCATGACGAGAGGCCTGTGCGATGAAGAACGTTCTGCTGATCAACTCCAGTCGCGAGATCGCTGCCCGGATGCTGCAGAACCGGGATGATATCCGCCTTTCGGTCATCACGATGCCGGAGTATCTGGGCTACTACGCTGCCGGCACGGACGTCGAGGTGGTCGACACCATCGAGGACCTGACCCAGGTGCGGCTCGCGGCGTTGCGCCTACGGGAGCGGAACCCGTTCGAGTACGTGGTGTCCCCCTCCGAGTGGAGCATTCAGGCCGGCGGGTACATCCGCTCCTACTTCGGTCTTCCCGGCACCGGTTACCCGGTGGCCAACGCCTTCTCCAACAAGTTCGTGATGAAGCAGCAGCTCGCCGCCGCGGGGCTGCCGGTGGCCAGGTTCCGCAGGCTGGACCAATTCGTCGAGGCGCTGACCGCCGGGGACGAGCTGGGCTGGCCTCTGGTGGTGAAGCGCGCCTGCGGAGGCGGCTCCGAGTACGTCCTCGCCGTGCACGACGCCGCCCACCTGCGGCGGCTGGCCGGTGACGACTCCACGGAACGGCTGCGGACGGCGCCGTATCCCCTGATGGCCGAGGAACTCATCGACATCGAGGCCGAGTTCCACTGCGACGGCGTCGTGGTGGACGGCGAGGTCCGCTTCGCGCCGGTGTCCCGCTACTTCGAGCCCGTGCTGCGCAGCGTGGGCGGCGTCATCGGCTCGTACACGCTGCCCGACGGCCACGCGGACGCCCGTGCCGTCGCCGCGCTGCACGAGCGGGCCGTCTCCGCACTGGGGCTCACCGACGGGGTCACGCACCTGGAGGTCTTCAAGTGCCCGCGCGGCTACCTCATCGGGGAGGTCGCCTGCCGGCCGGGCGGCGGCGGGATCGCGGACCAGGTGAAGCACCAGTACGGGGTGGACCTGTGGAGCACCTTCCTGTCCGTCTCCATGGGCGAGGCGGTGTACGTGGACACGCCGCCGCACACCGACCACATGATCCAGTACATGCTGCCGCGGCCCGTGGGCACGGTCACCGCGCTCACGTCCGCGGAGGAGCTGATGGCCGCCCCCGGGGCCGTGTATGCGAGCGTCAAGACGAAGGTCGGTGACACGCTGGAGGGTCCGCTCGACTCCTCCGTGTACGCGGGCATCGTGCTGCTGCGGGCCGGGACCGAGGCGCAGGTGCATGACCGGGTGGCGGACATCGGTGACCGGTTCCGCATCGAGGTCGGCCAGGCCGCCGCCGGCCCTGCCCCGGCGGCCGCAGGCGTGGCCGGGAAGGACTGACGGCCACGGGCCGTCCCCTGAAAGACCCCAATACCGCGGCGGCACAGCGGTGAACTCGGCTGCGGCCCGGCGGCATTGGTGTCACCCGGGCCGCGGAGAACGCCGGGCAGACAGTGGAGCGGAAGAAGAGAGCGAAAGACAGCGGACGTCGGCACGCCGTGGAACAGCGTGCCGACGTCCGCTTTCCTGTCTCGTGGATGCGGGGCCTCATGCGGGAGGTGAAGACGCACCGGCCTCATCCGTTCCCCACTTACTGCGGCATCGCGCCCGGGGCCCGGGGTTACGGCCAGTCGATGTCATCGGTGCCGGCGCCCTGCGCGCTGACGACCGTGGGGCCGGAGGCGGCCGAGGCGGTGGGCACAACCGGCCAGTCGATGTCGGCGGGACCGAGCATGGCGGCCCCAAGGGCCGAGACGACGATGGCGGCGGCGAGGATGTGCATGCGCATGACGGCTCCATACGGGTGATTCAGACGGGAATCAAGGAGAAAACGCTGCAGAACTGACTTACCACGCTGAACAGGCACTCGGTGCCCGGCTTGATGCACGTCAATCTAGGACTCCGGGCCGATGTTGACAAGTGATTTGCCTAAAATTGCCAACTGGCTTCAACCATGATGGCAAGCAAGGCGACGAGGCGACGCCGACCCCGTACCGCCGGTGGTCACGTTGCTTTACGATGTAGGCACATCAGGCAACAATGTGCCTGTGAGTGGACCCCTGAGCTCCTTGAGTACCGATTGCGGGGAGGACATGGCACACGAGACGTCCTTCGGCGTCCAACTCAGAGCGCTGAGGCAGAAGCGGGGACTGTCCCAGGCCGCGCTGGCCGGCGAGGAGATCTCCACGGGTTATCTGTCACGCCTGGAATCGGGCGCGCGGCAGCCCACCGAGCGCGTCATCAACTACCTCGCCGACCGCCTGGGGGTCGACCGCTCGGCCTTCTTCTCCCCGCGCAGCGGCGGCTCTCTCAGCGAGGCGGTGAGCGTCGCCGCGTCCACCGACAGCGACGACGCCGTCGAGGCCGTCATCGCCGCACTCGCCACCGCGCAGGACGAGGACCCGCTGCTGCGTTGGCAGGCCCTGTGGCTGATCGCCCGATTCCGGCACCGCCGTGGCGAGCGCGCCGAGGAACGGGCCAGTCTGGAGGAGGCCACCCGGATCGCGGACGGCCTCGAACTGCCCTCGCTGCAGTGCCGGTCCAGGACCGAGCTCGCCCGCTGTCTGCGGTCGACCGGCCAGATCACCGAAGCACTCGAACTCGCAGCCGGCGCGTATCAGGTGGCGAAGGAGTCCGGCGCGGCCGTTTCCGACACCGGCAAGGCGCTGCTGACGCTGGTCTCGGTCGAGGCGGAGGCCGGCCGGCTGCCGGACGCCCGCGCCCATGTGGACGAACTGGTCGGCCTCGTGGCGGACCGCTCGGACGCGCTGCGCTCCGAGGCCCTCTGGGCGGCAGCGACCGTCCGGTCCCGCCAGGGTGACGACGACGGCGCCCGTGACTTCCTCGTGCAGGCGATGGACTCGCTGGACAGCCGCGTGGATCCCATGCTCTGGGCGAGGCTACGGCTGGCCGCGGCCTCCTTGTACCTCCACGCCCGGCCCGCCCTCACCGAGCCCGCTCGCAGGTGCCTCACGGAGGCGGAGACGGCGCTCTCGCTCGTCGGCACACCCGTACAGCAGCAGGAATTGCTGACGCTGCAGGCGCGCCTCGCTTTCGAGGACGGGCGCCCCGCGGATGCCCGGGCCGCCCTGGACCGGCTGGACTTCGACCACCTCACCCTGAGCTATCGCGACCGGGTCCGGCTGCGCACGCTCGAGAGTCTGCTGCTGATCGAGGAGGGGCACCGGGAGGAGGGGCTGGCCCAGCTCAAGAAGCTGGGCGAGGAGGCTCACCGGGAGTCGAACCTGGACCTGGCCGCCGAGATCTGGCGGGTCTTGGCCGAGGCCCTGGAGCAGCCGGAGCAGCCGCACTGAGGCCAACCGGCCTCTTCCCCCCACTGCACCGATGCGCCGAGTGCCCCGGCCAGGCCACGCGCCGGGCCGGGGCCAGCGGCTGGTCTTTCCGATACGACGGTGCGGGGCCGGTGCTCATCGGGCCAGGACCCGCTGCAGCCAGGCCACCCGCGCCTGGTGTGCCGCCCGTGAGACGACCGCGTCCGGCACCCAGTCGTCGAAACTGTGGAACCCGCCGGACCACACGTGCAGTTCGGCCTCTCCGCCCGCCTGCCAGATGCGTGCCGCGTACCCGATGCCGTCGTCGCGCAGGGCCTCCACCGAGCCGACCTCGATGAAGGCGGGCGCCAGACCCGACACCTCCGCGGCGCGGGCTGGCGCGGCGTAGCAGGAGACGTACGGGGTGCCCCACCGGTCGCCCAGCAGGGCCTGCCAGCCCGCCTGGTTGGACAGCCCGTCCCACAGGCCCGCGCGCTCCATCTGCCCGGCGGAGAAGGTGTCGCAGCGGTCGTCGAGCATGGGGAACTGGAGCATCTGGCCCACCGGTCGCGGTCCTGACCGGTCCCTGGTCAGCAGGGCCAGGCCCGCGGCGAGCGCGCCGCCGGCGCTGTTGCCGCTGAGGATGATCCGGTGGGGGTCGATCCCCTCGTCGGCGGCGTGCTCGGCGAGCCAGCACAGGCCGGCGTAGCAGTCCTCCACCGGCGCAGGGTCGGGGTGTTCAGGGGCCAGGCGGTACTCCACAGCCACCACCGCCAGGTTCAGTTCCTGGGCGCGGTCGAGCTCTCCGGCCAACTCGGTGCTGCGGTGGCTGCCGGCCACCATGCCGCCGCCGTGCGTGTGGTAGATGACCGGGACCGGCCCCGGGACGGCCGTGGGGCGGCAGATCAGCAGGGTGATCTCGGGGGCGCCGGGCGGGCCGGGCACGGTCCGTTCCTCGGTCTCGAACGTGGTCCCGCGGTGGATCTGCTCGTCCGTCAGGCGGCCGGCCCGGGACCGCCGGCGGCGGTCCGGGATCAGCTGCGGTGTCAGGGGCATCGGCAACTGATCGAGGATCTTGCTCAGCGGGCCTGCCAGTTCGGGGTCGAGGGGAGGCGGCGCGGCCTGCTTCCCCTCCTGCCGGCGGTGCGCGGAGGTTGTGGTCACGGTGCTCCTCACTCGGCGCTGAGCAGGGCGAACGCGTCGACCTCGAGCAGCAGGTCGGGGCGGTACAGGGCCATCACCTGAACGACGGTGCTGGCCGGCGGGCGGCTGGTGTCGATGAACTCGTCGCGCGCGGCGAGGATCTGCGGCACGTGCGCGATGTCGGTCACGTAGCAGGTGAGCTTCATGACGTCGGCGAAGGTGGCCCCGGCTGCGGCGAGGCAGCGCTCCATGTTCTGGAAGACCTGCCGTGCCTGCGCGGTGGGGTCGCCCGGCCCCACGAGCTCACCCGAGGCGTCGAACGGCATCTGACCGGCGATCGCGGCCAGATGTCCGGTCCCGGTCACCACGTGGGTGTAGCCGGAGCTCGGGGCGACCCCTGCGGGCTCGGACAGGTGAGTGAGCCGCTCGAGCACGTTGTTGTCCGCCATGTCCTTGACTCCTTGAAAACGGTTGCGGTGGGCGGGTGTTGCGGGTGCCGCCGTTGGGGGGCAGCCGTCACTTCGCGGTGAGGCGCACCGGGAGGCTCTCCGGTCCGTTGACGGCGATGGAGTGCAGGCGCCGCACGGGGCCGTCCGGTTCGATACGGCGCACGGTGTCGAGCAGTTCCGAGAACAGCACGCGCATCTCGGCCCGGGCGAGGGTGGAGCCGATGCAGAAGTGTTCACCGGCGGCGAGGGCGATATGGCGGTTCGGACTGCGGGCGATGTCGAACCGGTACGGGTCGGCGAAGACGTCCTCATCGCGGTTGGCGGACGGCAGCCACAGCACGACGCGGTCCCCGGCCGCCATCCGCTCGCCGCGGATCTTGCACGGCCCGGTGGCGACGCGCATGCTGTGCGTGGCGCTGGAGGTCCAGCGCAGGATCTCCTCGATCGCACCGGGCAGGAGGCCGCGGTCATCGGCCAGCCGCCGCCACTGCTGCGGATGCTCCAGGAAGGCGTGCATGCCGCCGATCAGTGCCAGCCGCCCGTTCTCGGTGGCCCCGATGAGGTTCTCGCAGTTGAGGACCACTTCCTCCTCGGTCAGGAGCTGACCGTCGATGGTGCCGTTGACCAGCGCGCTGACCAGGTCGTCGGCCGGCTCCTCCATGCGCTGGAACAGCAGTTCCTCGAAGTACTCCAGGAGACTTGGGTGGGCCACCAGCGAGGTGTGGGCCTCGAAGGCCTCGTTGGTCCACTGGTACAGGGCCTCGTGGTCCCGTTCGGGCACCCCGAGGATGTGGCAGATGACGGAGAGGGACAGCCGTCCGGCGATGTCGTGGGCGAAGTCGCACGCGCCCTGGTCCAGGGCCCGCCCCAGCACGGTGCGGGTGGCCGCGCGGATGTAGCGGTCCAGGCCGCGTACGGCACGGGTGTTGAACCAGTCCGCCATCAGGGCGCGCAACTGCTTGTGCCGCGGTGCGTCGGTGAGGGCGAGGGTCAGGCCCCCGCCCGGATCGTCGCCGAGTTCGGCCCTGCGCAGCAGCACACCGTGCGCCGAGCTGAATGTGGCGGCATCCCGGTAGACGGCGCGGATGTCCTCGTAACGGGTCAGCGACCAGAATCCGGGCAGGTCGGTGGCGGACTGCCAGTGGACGGGGGCGTGCGCGCGCATCCACGCCCACAGGCCGTGCGGGTCACCGGTGGCGTGCAGTCCGGGGTCGGTGAGCCGCGCGGGAGACAGGGCGGTGGTGGTCATGACGGGACTCCCGCGGCGATGGTGTGCACGCGTTCCATGAAGAGCTTGGTGAGGTCCCGGGCGGTGCTCTCGGCGACAGCGTCCGGCCGGAAGGCGACTTCCAGGCGCAGCCCGCGGCCCGCCACGGGCCACAGTTCGGCGTGCAGTTCGAGGGGGAGGCCGAGATAGGGCTGGCGTACGAACGTGGTGCGCGCACCCGGGAGTCCGAGCAGCGGCGGGGCGTTGTCCTGGCAGGCGAAGAGGGTCTGGTACAGCAGCGGGCGGCCGTCACCGGGCGGGGCGGTGAAGGACAGCGCCTCCGGGTACGGCACGTCCTGGGCTGCGAAGGCCCGCGCCGCGATCCGCCCGGTGTGTTCGACGGCGGCCGCTCCCGCGTCCAGTGCGGCGCCGCGCATGCGCAGGCAGAGCATGGTGATGTGGCAGCCGATGGCGTGTTCCAGCTCCGCTCCGTCGCGCTGGGCGACGGGGACGCCCACGGCGAAGTCCCGCTGTCCGGTCACTTCCGCCAGGCTGGTGGCCCACAGATGCAGCAGGACGACGAAGCGGGTGACGCCCGCGCGTGAGGCGGCGGCGTCGACTTGGGCGAGCAGCGCGGCGGGCACCTGGGCCTCGGTCCGGCCCGGTGCTCCCGGCTCGCGCAGCGTCGGCCCGGCGGGCCAGCGCAGGGCCGGGACATCTGTCAACTCCTCTCGCAGATAGGCGCGTTGGGCCGCCAGGTGTGCCTGTTGCCGGCGTGCGAGTCGCTTGCGGTGAATCAGCGCGAGGGACGGCCGCGGCCCGAGCGCTGCGGCCGGAAGGCTGAGCCCGGGCTGGTAACCGGCGGCCAGGTCACATGCCAGCACCCGATCCGACCAGCGGTGGAAGGAGCGTGCCCGGGCCTGGTAGGCGGTGGCGAGGTCGCTTGCGAGGACCCGCTCCGACCACCCGTCGAAGGCGACGTGGTGCACCGCGCAGCCGAACACCGCCGTCTGCTCGGCGGCCCCCGCACCGCGGACGGGGACCACGGCGGTACGCCACACCTCCCCCAGGTCCGGGAACAGCTCCTCGGCAAGGTGGGTGCGCACGGCGCGCAGCGCCTGGTCCACGCAGTCGGCTTCGGACAGGACCTCGAGCGGTGGCGCGGGGACATCCGCGGGCCGCACCGCGGGGCGGGGGTCGAGCACGTACTCGGCGCGCAGGGACTCGTGCCGCTGGTGGACCGCGGCCACGGCTGCCTCCAGGGCGGCGAGGTCCAGATCGCCCTCGATCACCCAAGTGAGCAGGCAGTGCCCGGTCCGGTCCTCGGGGTCGAGCAGTTGACGGGTCAAAGAGACCAGTTGCATGGGTGACAGCGGCAGGTCCGCCGGGTCGGCGCTCTCGGCCCAGGGCGCGGGCGGCGGGGCCGGTGCGGCCAGTCTGGCGGCGAGTGCGGCAACCGTCGGGTGCTCGTAGAGCCAGGAGACCGGAACCGGCCGGCAGAGCCCGGCGGCCAGCCGGGCGCACAGCCGTCCGGCACCGAGTGAGGTGCCGCCGAGGTGGACGAACGGCACATCGAGCGGGACCGCGTCGCGCCCGAGCACGGAGGCGAAGGCCTCGGCCACGGCGCGTGCCACCGGGTCCTGGATGTCGTGCGGGCGGGTGCCGTCCACGGCGGCGGGCAGCGCGTCGGGGGTGCCGCGCTCGGCCGTGGAGGGCGGTGCCAGCGCCAGCAGTGCCCGCTCGTCGAGCTTGCCCCGGGCGGTCACCGGGAAGGCGTCGACGGCCACCACCGCGGCGGGACGCTGATAGGCGACGAGGGCCTCGTGCAGCATGCTCTGGGCGGCGTCCAGCGGGTCGCCGGGCCGCACGGGCACGCAGAATGCGACGAGTTCGAGGCTGCCGTCGGCGGCGTCGCCGCGGGGCAGTACCCGGCAGTGGGTCACATCCGGGAGCAACTGCTCCACCTGGCGCTCGACCTCGGCGGGTTCGACGCGGTGGCCGCGGATCTTCAGCTGCCGGTCGGCCCTGCCGTCGAAG
This sequence comes from Streptomyces sp. HSS9-12, assembly GCF_054963655.1. NCBI lineage: Bacteria > Bacillati > Actinomycetota > Actinomycetes > Kitasatosporales > Streptomycetaceae > Streptomyces > Streptomyces sp. HSS9-12. The sequence continues at coordinate 18,975 of NZ_JBUEGC010000035.1, forward strand.
CGGAGCAGCCCGTCGTGGCCCCAGTGCCCCAGGTCGCCGGTCCGGTAGACGCGCACGGCCTGCCCGTCGAGGCGCACATGGTCGAACTTGGCCGCGGTGAGGGCGGGATCGCCCAGGTACCGGAGCGCAAGGCCGTCGCCCGCGAGGCAGATCTCGCCGGTCTCTCCCACCGCGCACGGCCGGGCCCCGTCCAGAACGTGCACCTGGGTGCCGGGTACGGGCCGGCCCAGGGGGATGCCGCCAGGCGCGTCGCAGTCGGGTTCGGTGATGCGGTGGGTCGTGGCGAAGACGGTGCTCTCCACCGGCCCGTAACCGTTGAGGAGCACGATGCCGGGATGGCGGCGCAGGAAGCGGCGGACATGACCGGCCGAGAGCCGCTCGCCGCCGGTGGCCACCTGGCGCAGCCCGCGGAAGCTGTCCGGGGCCTCGTCCACGATCATGTTGAACAGGCTGCTGGTGAGCCAGACCGTGTCCGCGCCGTGGCGGGACACGGCGTCGGCCAGCGCGCCCGCCGACAGGTAGGGGTCCGTCAGGATCAGGGACGCGCCGCCGTTGAGCAGCACCGACCACAGTTCGAGGGAGAAGGCGTCCCACGGTGTGGCGGCGGCCAGCGGCATCACGGTGTCGGTGGTGAACCGGGCGAAGGTGCCCGGCTGGAACAGCCGCGCCGTCGCCCGGTGCGGCGTGAGAACTCCCTTGGGCCGGCCGGTGGTTCCCGAGGTGAAGAAGACACAGCAGGGGTCTGCGGCGTCGACCTGGGCGGGACGGAAATGGGGCGGGGCCTCGGCCTTGCCCGCGGGCGGCGACCACACGGCCGTCGGGGGCGCGGCGGGCGGATCCTGGTCCGCGGGGGCGACCAGGAGCGGCGGGCGCAGTTGCCCGAGGGCCTCCCGCAGCCGCTGGGCGGGCCAGTCCGGCGGCAGCAGGCAGTAGGCGGCACCGGTCTTGAGCACCGCGAGAAGCGCGGTGACCAGCTCGGTGCTGCGGGGCAACAGGATCGGCACCACGTCGCCGCGGCCCACCCCGGCGCCGGCCAGCTGCGCGGCCCAGGCGTCGGAGGTGCCGTCGAGTTCGGCGTAGGTCGTCACGCGCTCGCCCTCGACGAGCGCCGTGGCACCGGGACTGGCGTGGGCCCAGCGGGCGAACGCCTCGTGCAGTCCGCCGCCGGGCGCGGTGTTCGGGGGACCCGCGGTCCACTGCGGATCTGGTCGCATGCTCTGTCTCTTCCCTTGGGTTGCCGTGGGGTTGCCCTCGGTTTTCGACGACGTCAGGGGGCGACGATCACGGCCTGTTTCCCTCCGCCCGCCACCATGTTGCCCACGACATTGCCAGCAAGTTGCCTATTCTGGCAACCTCGTCGGACGGGCCGGTTGCCGGATCGCCTCACCGAGGCGCGAGCCGGTCCGCCGCTCTCCGGGTCGGAGGGCGGCCCTGTGTTGAGCGAAGGTGATGACATGGCGCGCGACCGTTCCCTCGACATCGCCGTGACCGGCGTCTCCGGGCGGTTCCCCGGGTCGTCGGGCCTGGCCGAATGGTGGGAGGCCGTCAAGGCGGGGCGGGTGCTCACCACTCGGTACGACAGGCGGCGGCTCGTCGCCGCCGGGGTGCCCGAAGAGCTCGTGGACGACCCGGACTTCGTGCCCGTGCACGGCCACCTGGCCGACGCCGACCGCTTCGAGAACGCCCTGTTCCGGGTCAGTCCGCGGGAGGCGGAGATGATGGACCCGCAACTGCGGCTGATGCTGGAGTGCGCGTGGACCGCTCTGGAGGACGCGGCGGCCGACCCGCTGAACTCCGGCACGACGACGGGTGTGTACGCTTCCGCGAGCGCCAGCGGCTATCTGCACCGCATGATCGCCGGGGGCATGCTGGACCCCTTGACGATCGAGGACGCCCTGCACGGCGCCGCACCGGACTTCCTGGCCGGCCTCATCTCCTACAAGCTCAACCTGACCGGGCCCGCACTCGCCGTGCAGACGGCCTGCTCCTCGTCCCTGGTCGCCCTGCACATGGCCGTACAGGGGCTGCTGAGCGGCGAGTGCGACCAGGCACTCGTGGTCGCCGCGGGCCTGGCCCACCCCCAGGCCGGGCATCTGCGGGTGCCCGGCGGCATCCACTCCGCCTCGGGGCACTGCCGGCCCTTCGACGAAAACGCGGACGGGGTGGTGGCCGGGTCCGGGGTGGCCTGCGTCGTGCTGCGCCGCCTCGACGAGGCGCTCGCGGAGGGCCCCGAGCCCTATGGGGTCGTCCTCGGCACGGCGGTCAACAACGACGGAGCGGCGAAGGCGGGCTACTACGCGCCGTCCGTCGGCGGCCAGCAGGCGGCGATCCGGGCCGCGCTCGAAGCGGCCGACGTGGACGGCGCGAGCATCGGTTACCTGGAGACCCACGGCACCGGCACCCGTATCGGCGACCCCATCGAGTGGTCCGCCGCATCCTGCGCGCTGCGCGAGACGGGCGCGCGCCCCGGGCAGATCGCCGTGGGGGCCCTCAAGGCGAACACCGGCCACCTCGACAACGCGGCGGGACTCGCCGGGCTGATCAAGGCCCTGCTGGTGGTACGGGACGGCGTCGTGCCGCCGCTGGCCGGGTTCACCCGGCTCAACCCGCTGCTGGAGACCGAGGACTCACCGCTGTACGTCCCGACGCAGGCCGCCCCGTGGACGGGCCCCGAGCCCCGCCGGGCCGGGGTCAGCTCCTTCGGCGTCGGCGGCACCAATGTGCACGTGGTCGTCGAGCGCCCGCCGGTCCGTGCCGCCCAGCGGGAGGAGGGCGGCGCACCGCCCGCGGGGCACCTGGTCGTGCTGTCCGCGGCGGACGCCGCGGCACTGGACCGCTCCGCCGAGCGGCTGAGCCGCCACCTGTCCGCGCACGCGCCGCGTACGGCCGACGTCGCCCGCACCCTCGCCACCGGACGGGCCGCGCTCGGCGAGCGGCTGGCGGTGACGGGCCGCACCTCTGCGGAGGTCGCCGAGCGCCTCACCGCCGGTGCCGCAGTGGTGCGCGGCAGCCGCCCCGTGGACGGACCCGCCCCCCTGGTCCTGGCGTTCCCCGGGCAGGGGTCCCAACGGCCCGGCATGGCCCTGCCCTTCGCCGAGGCTCTGCCCGGCTTCTCGGCGGCTCTCGCGGACTGCCTCGACGCGTTCGAGCCCGCGCTGGCCCGCGTCCTGAAAGACGCCCTGTCCGGGCCCGGCTTCCCTGCCGGGGAGCTGGCGCAGACCCGCCTGGCTCAACCGGCCCTGTTCGCCGTCGAGTACGCCGCCGCCACCGCGCTGCGCGGACTCGGTCTGGTGCCCGCCGCGGTGGTCGGCCACAGCCTCGGCGAGATCACCGCAGCCTGCGTGGCCGGGGTGTTCGAGCTGCCCGACGCGGCCCGGCTGGTGGCCCTGCGCGGACGCGTCATGCAGGACTGCGCGCCCGGCGCCATGCTCGCCCTCGGCTGCGGCGAGGGCGAGGCACGCGCGCTGATCGCCGCCTCGGGCCGGGCCGTGGAGCCGGCCGCGCTCAACTCCCCCGAAACCAGCGTGATCGCGGGCGCCGGGGCGGAGGTCGAGGCGTTCGAGGCCTGGCTGGCGGGGCGGGTCCACGCGCGGCGGCTGCGCACCAGCCACGCCTTCCACTCCGCGCTCATCGAACCCGCCGTGGCGCCGCTGAGCGAGGAGCTGTCGCGGATCGCCGTACGGCCGCCCGCTGTGCCCTGGGCCACCACCAGCGGCCGGCTCGTCCTCCCGGGCGAGGCGGTCGACCCGCACGGCTTCGCCGAACGGGCCCGCGCCACCGTGCGGTTCGCACAGGCCCTCGACACGCTCGCCACGCGCCTGCCCGGGGCGGTGGTCGTGGAGGCCGGGCCGGGCCGGGCGCTGTCCGCCATGGCCACGGCCGCGGACCTGACCGCCGTGCCCCTCGCCGCCGGTCACGGGGCACCGGGCGGTCAGGACGTCCTGACGGCGCTCGGCACGCTGTGGACCATGGGCCAGCCGCTCGCCCTCAAGACCCTGTGCGCCGCGGGTGAGCCGATCCGTCTGCCCGGCTACCCGTGTGCCGGACCGCGCCGCATCGCACCGGAGGCGGCCGCACACCCGGCCGTGCCCCGCCCCACCGCCGCGGCCGGCCACACGCCCGGGCACGCCGACGGCACGGCGGCGTCGGGTGCCCCGGGCCCGGACCCGGCCGAGGCCGCCGATGTGCCCGCGCTGCTCACCCGGATCTGGCGCGAGCTGCTCGGCCATGCGGACCTCACCGAGGAAGCGGACTTCTTCCTGCTGGGCGGCGACTCCCTGCTGGTCACCCATCTCGCCCGCAAGCTCCGCACCGAGCTGGGCATCAAGGTCCCGATGCGCGAACTGCTGCTCGGCAGGACGCTGGGCCGGCAGATCGGGCTCGTCCGCGGCCTGCTGGAGCGCGAGGCGGTGCCGGTGGCCGCGGCCGGGTGATCTGGCCACGGCCACCACCGGTGAACGGCCGCCGCCCCGGACGATGTCCGGGGACGGCGGCCGTTCGGCTCCCTGCCCGCGCGGCGGGGGCGACTTAGGCGTGCTGCTTCGCCCCCTCGGGCCGGGGGACGGCTGTCAGCTCGGTCCGGGCACACCCGGCGCCTCGAAGCCGAAGACCTGCGCACAGGCGGAGAGTTCGGCGTGCAGGCAGGTGCGCGCCGTATCTCCTGTCCGGGCCGCGGCGTCGGCCCGTGCCGCCCGCGGTCAGTCACGGCCTGCGCTGTACGCCGTCGTGTCGGCCGGTGGCGTGATGGTCACGCCGGTCTGCGGCAGCAGAGTCGCGGTCATCGTCGTTGCCTTTCCGTGGAGTTCCGGACCGGGATGTCACACATCCAGGCTTGGCAAGTGATTGCCATTTTTGTGACTGAACTGGCAATATCTATTGCCATGCAGCTCCACGAAGCAGCGGGACGCGGTGTCGGCCTGGATCCGCGGGGTGCACGAGGACGCCGCGTCACCGCCGCTTCCGCGGATCGCCGCGTCCACGAGTCACCGGTCAGCAGCACCAGTAGAGGAGTCCTGATGGCATCGCTGACGCAGTACGAGGCGCCGGCCCCTGCGCCCGCCGCACCCCGTCCGCCGGGACACGGCGAACCGCTGCCCGCCGGGCCATTGCCCCCGGTCCACGAACTGGTGGGCCAGTTCGCGCGGACCGTCCCGGCGCGCACGGCCGTGCGGAGCGGAGCGAGCAGGATCAGCTACGGCGAACTCGACGCCTGGGCCGGCCGGTTGGCCGCCCGCCTGGCCGCCGTGGGTGTTGGGCACGGCACCCGCGTCGGGGTGCTCGCCGAGCCGTCCGCCGCCATGGTCGCCGCGGTCCTCGGCATCCTGCGGTGCGGGGCCGCCTACGTGCCCGTGGATCCCTCGCATCCCGACCGGCGCATCACCGGCATCCTGGCGGACGCCCAGGTGAGCGCCGTCGTGGTCGCTGGCACGGGCAAAGAGCGCCTGGCTGGTCCGGGAGTGCCGGTGATACCGGCGGATCCCGCGGACAGTGACGGGGACGAGGCAGGGACCGCACACCCGCCGCCCGCCGTACCGGTGAGCGAGAGCGACCCCGCGTACCTCATCTACACCTCGGGCAGCACCGGAGAGCCGAAAGGAGTCGTCGTCGAGCACGGCCAGTTGGCCTCCTCCACCGCGGCCCGCCGCATGGTCTACCCCGGCGAGCCGGTCTTCCTCCTCGTCTCGCCGCTGGCTTTCGACTCCTCCGTGGCGGGGCTGTGGGGCACCCTCACGGCCGGCGGATGTCTGATCGCGGCCTCCGCCGAGGAGATCCGGGACCCCGAGCGCCTGGTCGAGCTGGTCGAGCGGCACCAGGTCACCCATCTGCTGTGCGTGCCCTCCCTCTACAGCGTTCTGCTCGACGCCGCCCGCCGGCTGGGCACCGACCGGCTGCGCTCCCTGGTCACCGTGATCGTGGCGGGCGAGCCGCTGCCGCCCGAACTGGTCACCCGGCACTTCGCCCAGCGCACCGGCCAGACCGCGCTGGTCAACGAGTACGGACCCACCGAGGCGACCGTGTGGGCCAGTTACCACCGCTTCGGTGCCCCAGGGCCGGTCTCGATCGGCCGCCCGGTGCCAGGAGCCCGGCTGTACGTCCTGGACAGCGAGCTGTGCCCGGTGCCGCCGGGCGGCGAGGGCGAGCTTTACATCGGCGGTGCGGGCGTCACGCGCGGGTACCACGGCAGGCCGGAGGCCACCGCGAAGGCGTTCCTCCAGGACCCCTTCGCCGAATCGCCCACGGCTCGCATGTACCGCACGGGTGACCTCGTACGCCGGCAGCCGGACGGCACACTGGCCTTCCTCGGCCGCCGTGACCACCAGGTCAAGATCCGCGGCCACCGCGTGGAACTGGGCGCCATCGAGGCACACTTGTGCGAGCTGCCGGGCGTACGGGAAGCGGCCGCCGTCGTGGACGGTACGAGCAACGCCCTGGTGGCCTTCGTCCTCGCCCCGGCGCCAGTGGACGTCGGCTCCCTCAAGGAGCAACTGGCCGCGCGGCTGCCCAGCGCCATGGTGCCCGCGCGGATCGTGGTGCTCGGCCACTTCCCGCGCACGGTCAACGGCAAGACCGACCGGGCGGCGCTGCGGGAGCGGGCCGACGCGCAGCCGGCCGTGGCCCCGGCCGGCTGCGCCCGGCCCGCCGCAGGCGACCTGACCGCACAGGTGGCCGCGGCCTGGGCCGAAGTACTCGGCACCGCGCACGTGCCGGCCGACGTCAACTTCTTCGACCTCGGCGGACATTCGCTCGCGATGTACCAGCTCCGGGAAGCCCTGGAGCGGCACACCGGGCAACGGCCGCCCGTGGTCGCGCTGTTCCAGCACACCACGGTGGCGGCGCAGTCCGCGATGCTGCGCGACGGCGCACTCGATGCGGCGGAGAACGGACAGGACGCGCGGGCCCGGCAGGCTGCGGCCCGCCGGGCCCGTGCCCTGCGGGCAAGCCGCCGGGCCGCGGGAGCGGAGGATGCGTCATGAGCACAGGCCCCGCCCGCTGGCTGCAGTGCCCGGCCCCCGATCCCGATGCGCGCATCCGCCTCATCTGCTTTCCGCACGCCGGAGGTTCCGCATCGTTCTTCCGCACCTGGGGCGCCGGCCTGCCCGGGATCGAGGTGCACGCGGTGTGCTACCCGGGACGGGCCGGGCGGATCGCCGAGCCGCCGTCGGCCGATCTGCGGCAGCTCGCCCAGGAAGTCGCCGATGCCGTCGCGCAGTTGGCCGACCGGCCCGTGGCCTTGTTCGGGCACAGCATGGGCGCACCCATCGCCCTGGAGACCGCCGCGGCGCTGGAGGCCCGCGGCATCCAGCCGGTCCGCCTGTTCGCGTCGGGCTCCCGCAACGCCCCGTACCCGCCGCCCGAGGAGTGGCAGAACGCGGACGATGAGGAGGACGCGGCCGTGGTCGAGCGGCTGCTCACCCTTGGCGGCACGGACCCCGAACTGGCCGCCGACCCGGAGTTCCAGGAGCTGGTCCTGCCGTATGTGCGGGCCGACGGACGTATGTTCCACGCGTACGTCGCCCGCCCCGGCCTGTCCGTGCGGTGCCCGGTGACGACCATCACCGGCGACATCGACGAGGACGCCGACCTGCGCCCGTGGGCGGAACTGACCCGAGGCGGCCTGCGGGAGCACGGGGTGCCGGGCGATCACTTCTATCTGGTGTCCGCGCCTCCCTTCGCCCTGATCCGACAGTCCCTGACGGCGCCCGCCGCCGTGAGGTGAGCTCCGTCGGGCACGTGCGTTTCCGTGTGCCGGAAACGCACGTGCCCGACGAAACGCGCCGTACGAGCCAGTGCCCGGCCGTGCGTCCTCAAGGCCCCTGTGGTGGCGCACGGTGCGCACCCAACCGCGGAGCGGTCGGCGGCACCGGCCCCGCCCACGGCGGCTTCGCCCCTCACCGCCGACGGTCAGGGCGTCCGCTGGTTGACCCAGCGTCGCTGTCCCTCAGGCCACGGCTCCTGGGACGCGGGACGGCTGAGGTGCCGCCAGAACGCGGCCGTGCTCGCCGCACCCGGCAGCCGGGCCGCGGCCGGCACCGTCACGAGCAGCACGAGCACTGCCAAATCCAGGGTGGCCAGCGCCGCGAAGGGCCTGCCGGGGCCGAGGAGGAGGGAGACGAAGACACTGATCGGGGGCGCGGTGCTCCAGACCAGGACCGTGCGCGCGGGTGTCGCGTGCGGGGCGGCCGCCGCGGCGCATCCGATGAGGCACATCAGGGCCACCACCGCGGGACGCGGCAGTGACGGGCCGGCGGCCAGCCCGGCCCCGGCCATCGCGCCGAGGCCGAGGCCCAGGGCCGGGCGCGTCCGGGCGGGGACCGGCGAGCGTTCCAGCAGGCATGCACCGAGCGGCCCCGCGGCCGCCCCCGCCGCGGCGAGCACCGCCGCGAAGGCGTAGCCGCCCGGCAGTCGGCCTGCCAGGAGCACGCCCGCCGGGAGGGCGACGGCCCAGTGCAGGGCGCACAGGAGCCCGGCCGCCGTCCCCGCGCGCACCGGCCCGGGCCCGGTCGCCTTCCCGCTCCGCTGTCCGGCCCGCGTCATCCGCCGCCCCCCCTTTTTTCCGTTGCTCGGTCCGCCGGTTCCCGCGCGGCACGTCAGAAGAACGTCCGCACGAAATCGATCACGGTCTCGCCCCGGGTCACCGGGATCAACTGCCATTTGTCGAAGGCGGTGCACGGGTAGGCGAGGCCGATGCCCGCCCAGTCGCCCACGCGGATGTCGTTGCCCGGCGCCAGGCGGATGAAGGCGTGCTGGTCGTTGATCTCCTTGATCACGCAGTCGTGCAGCGGGTGGGTCGACCCGTCGTCCCGGCGGACCAGCTGCGGCTCGGGTTGCCAGGCGTCGAAGGACAGGTCGCGCTTGCCCGCCGTGACCAGGGCGAGGCCCGGTTCCGGCCGCGAGGTCACCCGGCCCCAGGCCCGCAGCGCGGGGCGCAGCGAACCCTCCCCGGCCGTCTCCCTTGAAAACGGTGACATCCAGCGGTAGAAGCCGTCGTCGTGGGCGATGTAGCAACCGCTGCGCAGGACCGGCAGCACGTTCAGCCCGGGCGGCCAGGGCCCGGTGAGCACCTCGGCCACCTGGTCGAAGAAGCAGCTGCCGCCGGCCGTCACCACAACGGTGTCGGACTCGAACAGGCCCTGGTGGTGAAGGAGTTCCGTCACCTCGCGCATCCGGCGCAGGAACGTGTCGATCACGCTGAGGCTGTACGGCGAGGGGTCGTTGACCAGGACGCCTTCGTACCCTCCGATCCCGATCAGGCGCAGCACCGGGCTCTTGGCCACCGCGCGGGCCGTGGCGAGGGCATCCGCCACGGTGCGGGCACCGGCCCGGCCGCCCGTACGGCCGATCTCGACCAGGACGTCGATGGGCCGTGCCGGCGCGGGCCGCAGTGCGGTGAGCGCGTCGTGCATGCGCTGGACGACATCGGGCGAGTCGGCGAAGCAGCTGAACCGGTAGCCCGGGTCGCGGTCCACATCCGCACTGACCCAGTGCAGGGACGGGGCGTCGACGAGTTCGTTGGCGAAGAGCACGTTCGCCACGCCGAAGGCGCGGTACACCCGCAGCTGGGCGGTGTTGGCCGCGGTGATCCCCCATGCCCCGGCATCGAGCTGCCGGGCCCACAGCTGTGGCGCCATGGTGGTCTTGCCGTGCGGCGCGAGCTGGACGCCGCGTTCGGCGCACCATTTGGCCATGGTGGTGACGTTGTGCTCCAGGGCGTCGGCGTCGATCGTGAGCACGGGCCCGACGAAGTCGTCGTCGAAGACGTTCAGTTCCCGGGCCGCCAGCTCCGCCACGGTGCTGCCCTCCGCCGAGAGCGGCAGCCCCTTGAAGCGCCAGTCGATCCGCTCGTCGCCGAGGGCCCGTAGTGCGCTCCGGTCGATCGCCTCGTGCTGTGTGCTCACCATGTCTCCCGCCCTCGCCCGAGTCCTCGGGTGTCGTTAGGTTTTCCTCAAACTGGCAATGTCCACCGCGCCGCTGTCCAACGGGGCGCGGCTCGTTCTGTCGTGCGCGACCTGCCCCGCCGCTTGGGGGTCCGGGTCAGCGGATCACCGCCCGCAGTTCCCGAGCGAACACGTCGATGTCCTGTGGTGCGTTGTAGTAGTGGGGCGACACGCGCACGGCGCGGTCCACGCCCTGCCGGCGCATGAACAGGGGTGTGTGACTGCCTTGGGCCACCCAGACACTGACGCCGCGGGCGGACAGTTCGTCCCGCAGCCGTGGGGCCGGGACGCCGTCGCACACGAACGTGAGGATGGACGCGTGGCGCGTGCCGGGGTCGACCAGCCGTGTTCCGGGCAGTTCCTCGACCGCCGCGCGCACCAGATCGCGCACCGGGCGGCCGCCGCGGGGTGCCTGCGTACGGCGAAGGTGGTGCCGCAGCGCCGCGTCGAGACCCATGACCGCGGCCCCGGACCGCTCGGCGTACTCGAACCGCCGCGCACCGTCGGTGTGCACCTCGTAGGTGTCCTCGGAGGTCATGTCAGCGACATGCAGATCGTGGAAGGCGGGCAGGGCCGCGGCGCGCAGGCGCGGTCCGATGTACGCGAAGCCGGTGCCGCGCGGCCCGCACAGGAACTTGCGGCCCGCCCCGGTGAGCAGATCGCAGCCGATGTCCCGTACCGAGACCTGGAGCTGGCCCACCGACTGGCAGGCGTCGAGGAGATACAGGCACGGCCACGGGGCGAGAACCTGTCCGATGTCCTCGACGGGGTTGACGATGCCGCACCCCGAGGGGACGTGCGGGACCGAGACGACGGCCACGTCCTCTCGGATGTTGCGCCGCATCCAGTCCACGTCCAGGTCACCGCCGGGCAGCAGGGGCACGGTCTCGAGCCGCGCCCCGGTACGCCGGCGCAGTTCGGTCCACATGATGAGGCTGCCCGCGTACTCGTACGGGGTGATCCAGATCCGGTCCGCCGCGGACAGGGACAGGGCCGCGACGGCCGAACTCCACGCGCGCGTGGCGCTGTCGAACAGCGCCAGGTCCTCGACCGGTGCGTCGAGCACCCGGGCCAGGTTCTCGTACACGCCCTTGCCGAGGGTGTCCGCGTGCCGCAGCTCCGTCTCGTACGCGCCGTCGGCGGCTTCGCGGCGCAGATAGCCACTCATGGCGTCCACGACGACGGCGGGCATGAGTCCGGCGCCGGCGGTGTTGAGGTGCACGGGCATGGCGCCCACTCCCTGGTCCTCTCGTGCGGGGTCAGGAGGCGCGGGCGAGCGCCGCGGCCTCGGCGAAAGAACCCTCGTCGGCGAACTGCTCCGGATCCCCTCCGGTGCGGCGCCACTTTCGGTACTTGGCGGCGTAACTGAGCAGGGTCTCCTGGTTCTTGCGCCTGCGTGAGCGGGTCAGGATGCCCGCCCACAGCCCGTCCCAGCGGGCGTAGGCGGGATCCCGCAGCAGCACCTGGTGGGCCCGCTTCATGTTCCAGAACGGCACCCCGGTGTTGAGGTGGTGCACCAGGTGATAGTTGTCGTGGTGGCGGCCGAGCAGGAACCGCTCGATCGCCCAGCCGTGCCGGTTGCGCGTCATCAGGATCTGCCGGGACTCGCTCTCCGGCAGCGGGTAGTGCTCCGCCAGCTCCGACAGCCAGCCGATGGCGATGGCCGTGGTGAACAGCGGCACGAACCAGAAGAGCAGCAGCTCCAGCAGCCATCCCTGCCAGGCGCACACGGACCCGATCGCGCCCCACTGCAGGAGCAGCAGCACGCGTTCGGTGCGCTGGCGCACCGGCATCGACACCGCGACGTCGTCCGCCTTGAAGAGGATGCGGTCCCGCACGACATACGTCACGTACTCCGGCGCCCGCAGGCCGAGGATCGCGCACGTGATGTTGCGGAAGAAGAATTTCTTGTCGGACTGCCTGTGGTCGTAGATGCCGATGCCGACGTGGAAGTTGTAGTCGGGATCCTTCTCGGGGTCACCGAGGAAACGGTGGTGGAAGCCTATGTGGGAGTTGCGGTACGGGTTGTACATGTGCAGCACCAGATAGCCGGAGAACACGGTGCCCAGAAGGAGGTTGAGCCGGCCGTTGCGGGCGAGCACCTTGTGCGAGGACTCGTGCAGCAGATTCACGAAGGCCCGCTGCGTGGACCCGATGAGGACGACCGTGACGGGATAGAACCAGTAGGAGACGCCTGCGCACAGCCAGACCGACGCGGCGAGTAGCAGGTAGTCACCGAGCAGCGCCAGCGGGGCGTGATGGTTGTCCAGCTTGCACAGCTCTCTCAGCTCTTTGCGCACCCTGCGGTCGAGCCTGCTGAAGTCGAGGCTGCTGACATCGAGGCTGAGGCAGTCGTTCTGTGCGGTTGTCGTCACGATTCTTCTCCAGGGTCAGGGAAGGCGGCACAGCGCGGACCGAAGCGGACGAGTGCGGCGGGCGGCAGCGTGCGGCAGGCGGATGGGTCCGCCGCAGGCGCGCCGGAGGGCGCGCCGCGTCGATGCGCGCGCCGGGCATGGGGCACCTCGGCCACGCCCCTGAACCGGGGTCAGGCGGGCGTGAGGTGTCGACGCGGCCGTGCGGAGGGAAAGGTCAGGCGGCCGGCGGCGCGGCCAGCAGCGCATCCAGCAGCGGCGCGGCTCCATAGCGCAGTACGTCAGTCGCGGGCAGCCCGGTCTCGGCCTCCAGGCGGGCGAGCGCCTCGCGCGCCTCGGCGTCGGGCACGCCCGTGGTGATCACCGAAAGGCCCACCACCCGGCAGTGCCCCTCCGGCCACAGCCACCGCACCGCCTGCTCGTTGATCCCGATGGCTCGGTCCACCGACGGCAGCCGCCACTGCGGCATCAGCTTGATCCCCGGACGCTGCAGATCGAGGCAGAGGATCAGTGCGTCGGGCCTGCTCCCGTGGACCAGGCCGAGCGTCACCGCGGAGAAGCGCGGATGGTTCAGGGCGCCTTGGCCCTCGACCAGCACCAGGTCGTGGTCCTGGGCGGCGGCGCACACCTCGTCCTCGACGACGGCGTTCACGAAGTCGCTGATGAGGCCGTCGACGGCGATCCCGCGCCCAGAAATCATCATGCCGATCTGGCCGGTCGCCACGAAGGCCGGTGACAGACCGCGTGCCGTGGCCTCGCGTTCGACTTCCAGCATCGTGGTCATCTTGCCGATACCGCAGTCGGTGCCCACGGCGAGCGCCGTGCGGGTTCCCGGGCGGTGGTCGCGGACGGTGAGAACCGGGGGGCCGTCCTCCGCCTGCCCGGTGCGGTAGCGCTCCGTCGGCGGCCTGCGCAGGTCCCACAGCCGGGCTCCGGTCCGCTCGGCGGCAGTGCGGATGGTCTCGTCCGCCGCGAGCTGGGTGTGCAGGCCGTTGACGACGTCGATGCCCGCCTCCACGGCAGCCAGCACCTGTTGGCGCCAGTAGAGCGGAAGCGTGCCCCCCGTGGGCTCGGTGGCCAGCAGTACGGCGTCCGGCCGGTGACCCAGCGCCTCTGCCACATCCCGTACGACGAGGATGCCCTGCCCGAGGCCCACCACCTCTCCCGCGTCTCGGCCGGCATTGAACCGGTCGATGAGCGTCACCACGCGCTCCGGGCGGTACCGAAGAACACCGGACAGGGTCTTGGAGGGACGCGGTGTCATCTCGTCGTCGGCGAGGACGGCAAGGCGTTTCAACTGGTCCATCTCAGCACTCCGTCTCCTTGCTGCCGACCCGGCGCCGTTTCGGGTGTTGCCCAAAACAGTGACAGATGTTGCCCATTGAGGCAACAACCAAGGGGCAGCTGCGAGGTGAAGCAGGGTGCGCCAATGAAGTCCGACCGTCGGCGATACGCTGCGAGAATGAGCGCCTTATTGTCAAGGGTTGCCTATTCTGGCAACCTGCGGTGCCGGGCAGCCCCGTCCGCGCTGCGCCCCGCCCGCCGTTCGCTCTCCAGGGGAGGACCCCATGGCCACCGGATGCTCCAAACCCGGCCCACGCACCGACGGCCACGCTGTCACGAGCGTCCTGCCCGGCCTGGCCGGCGCACCCGCGCTCCCGCCGGACACTGCGCCGGTCGGCGCGCCCCGCACTTCGGCCGGCCTTCTGGCCGCGGCCGAGCACGCCGACGTCGAGATCGTCCGGTTCCTGTGGGTGGATCACAACGGGGTGATCCGGGGCAAGGGCGTGGGACGGGACGTCCTCGCCGGCCGACTGCGGTCCGGGGTGGGCATGTCCGCGGTGCGGCAGTCGGCGAGCCTGCTCGATCTGGCACAGCCCGTGCCGGGCTTCCAGGTCATGGACGAGGTCCGCGTCACGGCCGACCCCGATACCTTCACCCTGCTCCCCTTCGCCCCCGGTTCGGCAGCGGTGCTGTGCGACCTCCTGACGCGTGCGGAAGCCCCCTGGGGCGCCTGCGCACGCTCCTTCCTGCGCGAGGCCGTCGCCCGCGCCGCGGACCTCGGCTTCGAAGTCGTCGCCGCGTTCGAGCCCGAGTTCACCCTCCTGCGCGACGGCGTACCGTTCGACGACGGACTCATGCTGGACGCCGACGCCTTCGACGTGACGAACGACTACGTCATCGCACTGACCCGGGCGCTGCGCACGGCGGGCGTGGCGGTCGAGCAGTACCACCCGGAGGCCTCGCCCGGCCAGCACGAGGTCACCATCCGCCCGGCCCCGGCGCTGCGGGCGGCCGACCAGCACGTGTGGCAGCGGCTGTTCACTCGCAGCCTTGCACGCCGACGGGGGATGCACGCGACCTTCGCCCCGGTGCCCCGGCCCGGGCTGCGGGGCAACGGCAACCACGTCCATGTGTCCCTGTGGCGCGACGGCAATGCCTTCGCCGCGCCCGGCGGCGGCCTCTCGGACGTGGCGCACCACTTCATAGCCGGAGTCCTGGCGCACCTTCCGGGACTGACGGCCCTGCTGTGCGCCAGTGTGAACAGCTATGAGCGCCTCGTCCCGGGCAACTGGGCCGGAGCGTTCGCCTGTTACGGGCCGGACAACCGCGATGCCGCGATCCGCGTACCGTCACCGCTGAGCGACGACATCGGCGGTACCACCCGGATCGAGGTCAAGCCGTGCGATGCGACGGCCAACCCGTACCTCGCACTGGGCGCGATCCTTCACGCGGGCATGGACGGGGTGGAGCGCCGGCTTGACCCCGGCGCTCCCCTGACGGTTGATCCGAACCGCCTGTCCGAGGCCGAGTTGCGCCGACACGGGGTGACGGTCCTGCCGCGGAGCCTGAGGGAGGCGGTATCCGCCCTGGAGCGCGACGCGTTCCTGATGTCGGTGCTGGGCTCACCGCGCCGCGAGCTGTACACGACGATCAAGCACGCCGACGTACGCGACATGGCGCAGCTGGCATCGGAGGACGTCTTCGCCCTGCACGCACGGCGGTTCTGACCGGCGACCGCCGGGCCGCGGACCGGGCCGCCACCCGGGCCGGGCCATTCTCCGCTCCGCCGGAACCGGCGGGCACGGCTCAGGCCCGCCGCGACCCCTGACGCTCATGCTCGCCCATCGCTTCCGTTCAACGCGGGCCGGTGGTGGTGCCCGGCCGTGGCTGCCCGCAGACGCGGCCGGCAGGTGCCATTCCAGCGGTGCCATCGGCCGTTTGCCAGCGGATCTCACGCCCGGTCGCGCGCCCGATCGCCGCAACCTGCCCGGCCAGGGTCACCGCCTGCGGGCCGGTGACAGAGGGGGCCCTACCCAGGTGGGCGCCGCTGTGGTCCAGCAGGGCGCGCGGTCACCGCCGCCAGGTCGGCCTCGTGGACCGGCGCGGCCACCGCCTCCGGATAGGGGCCGCGGACCACGCCCTCGGCCGTGATCTCCTCGGCCCACCGCAGCGCGTTCGTGGCGTACATCCCGCCGCGTACGAAGGTCCACTCCAGCCCGCCGGCGTCAGGACCGGGCGAGGACGCAGAACTCGTGGCCCTCCGGGTCGGCCAGGCACGTCCACGGGACGTCGCCCTGGCCGAGGTCGAGATCGGTGGCGCCGAGGGCCCGCAGCCGGGCCACCTCCGCTGCTTTGTCGTCACCGGGGTCCGGCACCAGGTCAAGATGGACGCGGTCCGGCACGGTCTTCACGCCAGTGCGGAGGAACTCGAGATACGGGCCGACACCCTTGGCGGAGCGCCACACCGCATGATCGTCAGTCACCTCGTGCAGGGTCCAGTCCATCGCCTCGTCCCAGAACCGGGCCATGGCCCGCGGATCCGCGCAGTCGACCACCACCCGGGCGATCGGCCCGGTGTCCCGGTAGATCTCCCGAGGCTCCAGCACGCAGAACTCGTTGCCCTCCGGGTCGGCGAGGACCGTCCACGGCACTGTGCCCTGGCCCACGTGGGCGGGCGTCGCACCGAGAGCCTGGAGGCGCGCGACCAACTCCGCCTGATGGGCTGCAGAGGTGGTGGCGAGATCGAGGTGCACACGGTTCTTTGTTGTCGTCTTGGGTTCCGGGACGGCAATGACGTCGACGCAGACGGTGACCGGATCCAGCCAATCGAAGCCGACGGGTTGAGCGGCGGTCGCGCCGGGTTCCTCGCTGGTAACACGCCAGCCGAGCGCCTCCGCCCAGAACCGGCCGACCGCCGAGTCATCAAGAGCCTTTATGTTCACCAGGACAGGTCGCAGCGTCATGCCGGCGATCCTATGCACCCGCTCTGCAACGACATCCGCAGGTACCGTCGCCAAACAGGGATCAACTCGCTCACCAGCCGCAATGCTCAGCTCGCCAACGAGAGCGCTCAGCCCCGCCAGGCCAACTGCTCACTCGCCAAGTGAAGCGCTAGTCACACATGGGTGCGGCAGGTCTCCTTGAGTACCTGTCAGAACTCCAGTTGGACGTAGTCGATGTCGGTGAAGTCCACGAGAAGGCCCTGGGCTCGGCGGCCGCGGTCTTTGAAGTACCTCTCCTGCAGGCCTTCGGCGACGATGCCCTCGAGCTGTCGCTCGGCGGCACCTGCGGTTTTGGCGTCGAAGAGGCGTCGGGCGTAGTCGGGGGGTAGGTGTTCGGTGATGCGGCGCAGGCGGGGGTCGTCGGTGGAGCCGGGGGCTGCGGTGAAGCCGAAGCGGGCGCGGGTCTCCACGGTGATGCCGGTGGTGGTGGCGGCCTGTTCGCGGGCGCGTTTGCGCACCAGGGGCTGCCAGTCCTTGCGGACTTCGCGTTCGAGGGCGGTGGCGAGGGATGGGGTGGGGTGTTTGCGCTGTCCGGCGAGGTAGCGCTGGACGGTGCGCTGGGAGACTCCCAGCCGGGCGGCGACAGCTTTGGTGGAGCCTTTCTCCTTCTTCAGCAGGAACCGCATCTGCGCCTGGGGGGACTTGGGGATGGGCCGGGTGAAGGCCCGTTGCTCCGCGGCCTCGAGGCTGTCTGCGATCTTCCCCACGGCTTACTCCCCCTCGGCGACGGCGTCGACGCCGTCCTTGATGTGGCGGGCGGGATTGTGACCGGCGTCCAGGAGTTCGGCCGCCCACAGGAAGGGCTTAGTGCCTTCGTGTTTGACCATTCCCGGCGACACCCCGAGGCGGAAGGCGCCGGGCAGCGGCTTGCCGTCCGGGGTGCGCGGCAAAAGGTCCAGCGGCGAGGAGCCGTCGCTAACGTAGACGGCGCAGTCGGACAGCACCGCGATCGGATACAGGTCGGCGGTGGCCATCTTCATCATCTTGCGGTGCATGTTCACCCTGGCGGTGGAGATGACCGCGGCGCGGATGTCCGGCCGCCAGGTCGGCCGCTCCAGCGCCGGCCATCGCTCACCGGGCCGGTAGCGCGCGCCCTGCGGCCGCTCCCGCAGCTTCCCGATCCCGCCCTTCACGGTCGCCTTGATCGCCGTCAGCACAGCTGCCTCCCCGGGATCGACCTGCTTGTGCTGGTCCATGGCGGCGAGGAAAGCCGTCTCGTCGGCGTCACCGGTGACACCAAGCGCCGCCATGGTGGTGATGTAGGCATCGCGCAGTTGCTTGTACCAGGGATCCAGGTAAGGGCCGTTGTCGGGCCGGACCCATGCCTCAAGGGGGTTCACCTGGTGGCCGAGCTCGGCGGCGTAGGCGAGGGTCGGAGTCGCGTACCAGGCCGGGCCCGAGGGCCTGGCGCCGTGCGGGGTGAAGGGATTGGGTAGCCGGGGGTCGATGTCGATCTGGGAGAGGTCGACGTACCAGCTGCCGGGCAGCTTCCGGTCAAACGCTGGCTTCTTGACGTGGACCGGTTCTCCGAGGCCCACCAGCAGTCGGTTGGCGGCCGCCGCGAAGGCCATGTTCACGTCGATCCCCACCGCATACGCCTTGGCGCACTCGTCGTCGGTGAGCAGCTCGGGATCGCGGATCCAGTCGTACGCCTCCTCATCCAGCGCCTGGTCCGCCGGCCGGTCGTGGCCCCAGATCGCGAAGGAGACCGGGTGCTCACTCGGGGCCTCCGGCGGGGCCGGGTCCACCGGACCGGTGAGGGAGCCCGGCATCGGTCCGGAGACATAGCTGCCGGAGGCCTTGTCGCGTACGGCCCGGGTCGGTGGGCGCAGGGCCTCCATCAGCGCGATGCCGCAAGTGGCGCCGCCGCCGCGCGGGGTCAGGACTCGTGAGGCGTAGGCGCCCAGCACACGGGCGATCTCCGCCGGATGCAGAGTGCCGTCGGCGGCCTGGGCTGCCCACTGCTTGCCCCAGTCACGGGGATCGAGCGCACCCCAGGGGAGGACGGCAAGCTGCACACACTGCCGTTGACCACCGCCGGTGACGGGGCGGTAGATCCGCGGCCAGGGGCCGAAACCCCGCTTGGTCAGTTGCCATTTCGCCTTCGTCAGCTGCTTGACGACCTTGTGGTCCTCCGGCAGCCGCAGGGTGATGCGGTCCTCCAAATCGGCAGACAGACCGAACCGTTCGGCCGCGGCGGCGGTGAGCACGATCAGCGGATCGGCGTCCTTCCCCGAAGCGTGCAGCCGAGATGCCCCGAGCTTCGCCTCGGACAGCGTCCACTCCACCAGGGCCGCGATCGTCTTCGCCGGGCAGTCCAGCACCAGGCCGCCGGGGCAGTAGGCACTGCCGTCACCGTCCAGCACCGCCAAGGGGCCGTTGGTGAAGCGTGGATCTACCGGTGCGCCCGTCACGGCAGTGGTGCGGGCGGTCGGCTTCGCGGCCTTCATCGGACGCCGTGACGTCGCCGCCGGCCTGGAGTTTCCGGCCGGCTCCGGCGCCGTCGCTGATGCGGGGGCCGGGGCCGGGGTCGGCGCGGGTACGGGAGGCGGCGGCGCGGTCTGCGATGCAGTCGACGCCCCGGCGAAGGCCTCCGGCATGGCTTGATCCGCAGGCGCGGACGGGGGCGTGACCCGCGGGGCCTCGCTGGTGTTGGCGGGGTACAGCTTGGCCAGCTCGGCCAGGAAATGGATGTACGCCTCGCGCTGCGGCGGCCGTGGATCGGTCTTGCCGTTCTCCCAGTTCACGATCGTCGCCCGCCGTACCTTCAGGGCCTGGGCGAGCTCCTCCTGGGTCAGGCCGTGGGCCTTGCGCAGACGCTCGCGTTCGGCAGGCGGTGGCAGGACCGGTCGCTTGGCGATGAGGGCGTCGACCGCCTCGAACAGCTCAGACATGAAAGCACCTCCCCCCTGAGTTATACAGGCAAGCGGACGTTTTGGCGTTCTTTTCGCGTACATCAAGGAAGGTCTTCTTTCCCTTTCCAACTGTGCGGCTGATCAAGGACGCAGTCTGCTGGTGGCCTGTTGGCACTGCGGGAAAGCTGGGCCATGTGAGGAAGCGCGAAGCATCGCCGGGGTCTGACACCGCCTCTACGCCACCGGACCTGCCGCTGAGGGTGCCTTTGATCCGCGGGGAGACCACCGCCTCGTATCTGGGCCGTACGGCAGCAGCCAACGGCGTCCAGCACCGGGTGCTGCTGCGCGCCTTGGGACGCGCGCGGGCCAAAGAGCTGCAGCCCGGACGGGAAGAGGTCTACCTCAGCCACGACTCGCTACGGCTGCTTTCCGCCCTGGTCGACCGGCCCGTCGAGCAGCTCCTCCGGGCGCTGCCGGATGTGCGGGCCGAGCACCTGATCGACTCCCCCGGCAGGCGGCTGCGGATCGCACAGTGGCCGAAGGTCTCCGGGTCGGGTCCGCTGCCAGCCTGTCCGCTGTGTCAGGAAGAGGGAGCGTGGCTGGTAGCCGGCTGGAGACGGTGGCGGCCGTGCGGCTGCGGGCGACGGTGGCAGTGCGGGGACGACGGCGGATACCTCATCAACACCACGCCCCTACCCGAACTGGGCCGGGCCCTGCAGCGGCACCGGGCCATCGACCACCGGCTTGGGCCCGCCGGGGACGCCCTGGTAGTAGATGCCCATCAAGTGATGCTGTGGTGGTGGGCTTCCAAACAGGTCGCCCGCCCGCTGTGGCGGGAGAGAGAGGACGCGCTGGGTGTCGGCCCCAAGTTGCGACGCCGCCAGGCCGCTCCAGCGGTGGTCTACCCCGAAGCCGTGACCTTGGCCGAGATGATGAACCTGTGGGAAGAGCGCCGCGGTACGAAGGGCGCTTCGGACGAGGAGTGGCTCGCCGAGGTCGCGGCACGGTTCGGCGTACCTGGCATCGCAGGGGGCAGGGAGAGCGAGCCCTTGCGCTACTGGCTCGCGCTGCATGCACCCGAACCGGGCCGCACAGCAGCCGGCCGCAGTAAGCGGGAGCGGCGCTGGGCGCAGCTGCCGGCCCTCCACCACCGGCCTCGTGGCCGTGGCCCGTTCCAGGCGAACTCCTGCCTGCGGTGGGTGTTCGGCAGGCACCTCACCGCCACCAGCGAAGTCTGCCCTTACTGCCACGGCCACGAGCTCAGCTGTCGCTGGGTGCCGGCCGACGACTGCCTTCAAAGGCTCCGGCACCAGCAACGGACCCAGTCTGGGTGAGCGGACTGCTTGCTCATTGGCTCTGGGCAGCACCCGCCGTGCGGACAGGCCAGCTGTCGACTCGGGCGCGCAGCTTCGCCCGGTGCCCAGCGGAATCAGGAATCGCGGCGCCGGGACCAGCAGGTACTCGGCCATTCCGCCGTCGTGACCACCCAGGGCCCCCGCCCAGGCCGCCGGTCTTCTGGCAGTAGTTCTCCCGGCCCTCCCGGCAGTTGGCGCACAGCCCGCAGCCCCAGGGACCGTAGACGATCACCGGGTCCGAGCGTGAAGGGCAGCCTCGTGCGGTCTCCGGGTGCGGGTCCGGGTGCCTGCATGATGTGCAGATCGGAGTGGCAGGCTCCGGCGCCCGCGACCTTCACCAGGACCTGCCCGGGCCCGGGCCCGGGCACCGGCACCTCGCGCAGCTCGGGCGGTTTTTGCCATTCGACGAGTTGAAAAGCCCGCATAGCGAATCCTTTGCGCAAGCTCTCGTCAGTCGCGGATCCCGTCGATGCCGACCAGGAGGTGGCGCGGGCCGCGGAAGATCTGGTTGCGGCGGTACGGCGGCGGATCCTCGACGGTAACGATGAGAAGGCTCGCCGTGGTGGCCGCGGCCAGACTGAGACCGAGCAGGTAGATCAGCGCCGGCACGGCCAGGACGCTGCCGCCACCGCCGAGCGCTCCGAGCGCCGGGCCCACCACACCGTTCGGCCGCCCCTCGGTAGCGAGGGCGTCGAGGGGCGTCACGCACCGGTGGGATGCTGGTCTCCCGGTGTGCGCGGCAGGGCCACATCCGCCGGCCGGATGCGGCCGCCGGTCGCTGCTCCGCGGGTCGCGGTTCCCTGTTGGGTCAGGCCAGGCCCTTGAGCATGCCGTGCCAGTACAGGGCAGGCAGGCCGTACCGCTTCAGGAGCCACATGCTGCGGCGTTCCTTGGTTGTGTCGATCAAGGGGAGGCTGGGAGCGGGCTGCAGGTCGTAGTCGAACTCGGCGAGCAGCACCTTGTCGCGCGCCGTGACCAGGGGGCAGGAGGTGTAGCCGTCGTAGCGGCGCTCGGCGTGGTGCGGGCCCAGCATCTGCGCGATCAGGTTGGCCACCACCACCGGAGCCTGCTTGCGCACGGCTGCGCCGCTCTTTCCGGTGGGCAGGTTGGCGACGTCGCCAACGGCGAAGACATTGGGAAAGCGGGGATGGCGCAGGGTGTGCTTGTCTGCCTCGACGTAGCCGTAGGGGCTGGCGGGATCGGCGAGCGAGCACGCCTTGACCCAGTCCGAGGCGCTCTGCGGCGGGACGGCATGCAAAAGGTCGAAGGCAAGGTTCCCCTCGGTGCCGGTGACGTGGTCGGTGACGCGCACCTCCTGGGCAGCGCCATCGACGGCGGTCATTTCCGAGCGGAGCCGCACCTCGATGCCGTACCGGCGGGTGACCTTTTCCAGCGCCTGCCGCCACACCGGCACCCCGAACAGGGACTCGGTGGGCAGCACCAGCACAACCCGGATGCGGTCCAGGACACCTTGCCTGCGCCAGTAGTCGGCGGCCAGGTAGGCGATCTTCTGGGGGGCGCCGCCGCACTTGATCGGCCCCGCCGGCTGGGTGAACACGGCGGTCCCGGAACGCATGCCGCGTATCAGCTCCCAGGTGTAGGGGGCGTACTCGGAGGAGTAGTTGCTGCAGACCCTCCCGTGCCCCACAGCCTTGTCGAGCCCGGGGATCTCGTCCCAGTCGAGCTGAAGGCCGGTGGCCATGACGAGATGGTCGTAGCCAATGCGCCGGCCGGTGGCGGTAGTGACGGTCTGTGCCTCCGCGTCGACGGCGGTCGCGGCCTCCCGGATCCATCGCACCCGCTTGGGCATCACCGCTGCCTCGGGCCGACGGGTGACCTCCAAAGGTGCCTGACCGCCGCCGACCAGCGTCCACAGCGGCTGGTACCAGTGGGTCGCGGCGGGGTCGAGCAGGGCGACATCATTGACGTGAGCGCGCTGTAGGCGGGCCGCGACGGTGATGCCGGCGGTGCCTCCGCCCACGATCAGCACGCGGTGCCGTTCGGCGGTGGAACTAGGGGTGGACAACATCAGGGGGCTCCTCAACAGTACGCGGGCGCTCCTGCGGTCAGGGCCGCGGCCTTTCTGGGGCGTCCGATTCGACGGGTCGGGTCGGGGTCGGCCGGCGCAGTCCGAGGACAAGCGCGCGGGCCGGCGGGCGGGGGATCAGCCTGCCCTTCCCTCTTGGCTGCTCTGTCGTGCGTGTGCCTGGGTGGTCCCAGGGAGGCCGCAGCTATCCCTGCCATACGAGCAGCAGCGTCCTGCCCTGGGTGCACGTGCCTGCACCAGGCCTCATTGCGGCAAGACGACTGACGGTTACCTGATGGGGCATCTGGTATTTCCGACGGTACGCCCCTCGACACCTCGTCCGCAAATACCTCCGGGGGGTATATATCTCGCCTGGGTGCGCAATCGGCCACGCGATCGACTGCGGAGTACCTGGAGGACACCGAGGCCTGACGCCAGGAGTGCGGAGGGAGCCTCCCGCCCCTGACAGCCCGGCGAAGAAGCCCACCCCGGCGCCGATCCGGGCGGTGATCCACCACGTCATCGTTCTCGTTGGCGCGGGTCCAGGCGGCGAGCTGGTCCTGGTCCACGTCGGTGACGGTGACGATGGAGGCGCGACGGCCGGGTCGACCGCGCGGGCGACCGCGTAGCGCCCCTGTTACAGCCGGGGATGCGGGACCTTTGGTCCCCCTCCAGGCCCCTTCGGCCCTGTGGCGCCGGCCGCCCATGGGTCGACGGTGAGGAGAGAAGCCCATGGGGGCGGCACGGCTTCCGCTCCACAGCCACCGCGATCCGCGCGGGAATTCCTCTCGTGATCGTGGTCGGCGAGCTTGCAGCCCACGGCATCCGGTGAACCGTCTCCCTGCCCGCCATGGTCAGCGCGGACAGTGGGCCGGGCGTGGCCAGCGCGGGCGCAGTGAGGCGGGGAAGGAGATCTTCCGATGTACGCAGTCATCCCGGTCGAAACCCCCACGCTTGGTGACCGCAGCTACCTCGTCCACGACGGCGCAACAGCGTCCGTCATCGATGTGCAGCGCGACTTCGACCGCGTACTCGCCCTCGCACAGGAGGCGAGCGTCGAGATCACGCACGTCTTCGAGACGCACATTCACAACGACTACGTCACCGGCGGTCGCGCACTGGCTCGGGCCACCGGCGCGGCCTACCACGTCAACGCCGCCGACCCCGTCACCTTCGACCGGGTGCCCGCCGCAGACGGGGACATCGTCCGCGTCACACCGGAACTCGTAGTACGGGTGATCGCCACCCCCGGGCACACCCACACCCACCTGTCCTACGTCCTGGAAGCGAACGGCCGGCCCGTCGGCGCATTCACCGGCGGATCCCTGCTGTACGGCTCCACCGGCCGCCCGGACCTGCTGGGCCCGGACCACACGGACGCCCTGGTGCACGCCCAGTACCGCTCCGTGCACCGACTGGCCGCCGAACTGCCCGAGACCACAGAGGTGTTTCCCACCCATGGATTCGGCAGCTTCTGCTCCGCCACCCAGTCCGAGGGACTGTCCTCGACGATCGGCCAGGAAAAGCGCCTCAATCCGGTCCTCACCTCGACCGAGGCGGACTATGTCGCGGCGCTGCTCGCCGGACTGGACGCCTGGCCCGCCTACTACGCCCACATGGCTCCGGCCAATCTCGCCGGCCCGGCGACACCCGATCTGAGTCCACCCGAGCCTGCAGACCCGGCGCAGCTGCGCCGCCGTATCGAGGCCGGGGAATGGGTCGTCGATCTACGCTCCCGCACCGCGTTCGCAGCCGGGCACCTCCCCGGAACCCTGTCCTTCGGACTGGCCGGAAGCTTCGCCACCTACCTCGGCTGGGTCATCCCCTGGGGCACTCCGCTCACCCTGCTGGGCGAGACGCGTGAGCAGGTCGCCGAGGCCCAGCGCGAACTGGTTCGCATTGGCATTGACCGGCCGGCCGCCGCCGCGACCGGCACACCGGAGCAATGGGCAGGCGGAGCACCCCTGGAATCGCTGCGCATCGCCTCCTTCACCGACCTCGTACGGCACACCTCCCGCAGCGAGGACGGTGCCCGCGGCAGCGGCCCAGGCGCAGTCGTCGTCCTCGACGTCCGCCGACACCTGGAGTGGGCCGACGGCCACCTGCCCGGCGTTGTGCACATACCCCTGCACGAGCTGCCCCACCGTCTCGATGAGGTGCCGGACGGCCAGGTGTGGGTGCACTGCCATTCCGGTTACCGGGCCGTGGCCGCCGCCTCGCTGCTGGCCGCACACGGTAAGGACGTCGTAGCCATCGATGACGCATTTCCCAACGCCACCGTCGCGGGGCTCGAACTCGAACGGGCCGCGGCATAATCATCGATGGTCGCGGGCGCGGCTACGGCGCCGTGTGGGCCGCCATGACGTGCTTGACCCGGGTGTAGTCGTCCAGACCGTAACGGCTCAGATCGCGGCCGATGCCCGACTGTTTGTAGCCCCCGTGCGGCATCTCGGCCAGGATCACCTGATGGCAGTTCAGCCAGACGCAGCCGAAGTCGAGTTCGGCGCTCAGCCGCATGGCGCGGCCGAGATCGGCGGTCCAGACGCTGGCGGCCAGGCCGAAGTCGACTCCGCAGGCCAGCGCCAGGGCTTCCGCCTCGGTGTCGAACGGCTGCACGGTGACGACCGGGCCGAAGATCTCCTGCTGCACCACCGCGTCGTCCTGCCGGACACCGGAGATCACAGTGGGCGGGAAGAAGTAACCGGGCCGGTCCAAGGCCCGGCCGCCGGTCTCGACCACCGCGTGGCCGGGCAGGCCGTCGATCACCGCGGCCACCCGGCCGGCGTGGGCGGCGCTGTTGAGCGGACCGTAGTACGCGTCTTCGTCCGGTGCCCCCGTGCGGGTGGCCTCGGCCGCGGCGACCAGTTCCCGCAGCACCGCGTCATGGGCGCTGCGTTCGACCAGTACGCGAGTGACCGCCGTGCAGTCCTGGCCCGCGTTGAAGAACGCGGCGTCGGCGATCGCCCGGGCGGTGCGGGCCGGGTCGACGTCGGCGAAGACGATCGCCGGGGCCTTGCCGCCCAGCTCCAGGTGGACGTTCCTGACGTCGGCGGATGCGGCCGCCATCACCTCCGATCCGGCGCGGGTGCTGCCGGTGATCGCCACCATGTCGACCTCCGGGTGGGCGACCAGGGCGCGCCCGGTGTCCCGGTCGCCGCACACGATGTTGACCACCCCCGGCGGGAAGACCTGCGCGGCCAGTTCGCCGAGCAGCACGGTGGACCACGGTGTGGTGTCGGAGGGCTTCAGCACGACCGTGTTGCCCGCGGCCAGCGCCGGGCCGAGCTTCCACACGGCCATCATCAGCGGGTAGTTCCAGGGCGTGACCTGGGCGATCACCCCGACCGGTTCGCGGCGGATGTAGGAGGTGTGGCCCTCGGCGTACTCCCCCGCGGCCACGCCCTCCAGGACCCGGGCGGCCCCGGCGAAGAAACGCAGCTGGTCGGCGCTGCGGTCGATCTCCACGGTCCGGGTCGTGGCCGGCGGCTTGCCGGTGGCGCGCACCTCGACGGCCAGCAGCCGGTCGGCGTGCACGGCGACCAGGTCGGCCAAGCGCAGCAGCGCCTCCTGCCGCTGGGCCGGGGTGGTGCGCCGCCAGGCGGGGAAGGCGCGGCGGGCGGCGGCGACGGCGGCGTCCACCTCGGCGGCGGACGAGCGGGGCGCGGTGCCGTAGACCTCGCCCGTGGCCGGGTCGGTGAGGTCCATACGCGCGGTGACCGCCACCGGCAGGCCGTCCACGAGGTTGTTCAGAGTCGCATCAGACACGGTGGTGCTCCTTGCGGAGGTTCTCGACGGTGACGCCGGGGGCGAGCCGGCCCTCGGAGACCTTGAGATGGATGAGGGCGGCCGTTCCCGAGCCGAGGGCCCGCTCCAGTGCGGGCCCGAACTCCTCGGTGCGGGTGACCGTCTCGCCGTGGGCGCCGAAGGCGCGGGCGTACGCGGCGAAGTCGGGGTTGGCCAGGTGGGTGCCGCTGACCCGGCCGGGGTAGGTCTGCTCCTGGTGCTGGCGGATGGTGCCGTAGGTGCCGTTGTCGAGCAGGACGACGAGCGGAGCCGCGCCCTCGGCGACCGCGGTGGCCAGCTCCTGACCGTTCATCAGGAAGCAGCCGTCGCCGCTGACGGAGACGACCGTGCGGCCCGGTTCGGCGAGGGCGGCGGTCACCGCGGCGGGGATGCCGTAGCCCATGGAGCCGTTGCGCGGGGCGAGTTGGCGGCTCTCTGCTCCGTAGGTGAGGAAGCGCTGGGCCCAGATGGCGTGGTTTCCGGCGCCGAAGGTAACGATCCGCTCCTGCGGCAGGCGGGCGTCGAGGGCCGCGAAGACCGCGCCCAGATCCAGCGGGTCGTCCTCGTGCAGCGGCGCGCGGTAGGCGAGATGCGCGGCGCGGTCCTCCTTGGTGCGTACGGCCCAGGCCACGGGCCTGGCCGGCAGCAGCTCGGCTACGGCGCGGCCGAAGGCCTCAGGGGCGGCGAGCAGGGCAAGTTCGGGCCGGTAGAGCATTCCCGGCGGCTGTGCCTCGGGCAGGGCCTGGACGATACGGGGCCCGGTGCCGTCGCCGGGCAGCAGCGTGAAGCCGTCGGTGGCGACGTCGCCGGGTGCGGCCCCGACGCAGATGAGCAGGTCCGCCTCGCGCACCCGCTGGGCGAGCGCGTCGGCCCGGCCGTACCCGAGGGCTCCGATGTAGACCTCGCTGTCGTTGTCGATGAGGTCCTGGCAGCGGAAGTCGACGGCGACGGGCAGGGACCAGGCCTCGGCCCAGGCGGTGACGTCGGCGCGGGCCGCGGGGGTCCAGCGGCTGCCGCCGAGCACCACCAGGGGGCGCTCGGCGGCGGCCAGCAGATCGGCCAGCCGGGCCAGTTCGGCCGCGGACACCGCCCCGTCGGGCACCGGCACCGGGGCGGCGTCCGGGACCCGTACGACATCGGTGAGCATGTCCTCCGGCAGGCCGAGGACGACCGGGCCGGGGCGCCCGCTGCTCGCCACCGCGAACGCGCGGGCGACGTACTCGGGCAGGCGGGCGGCGTCCTCGACGGTCTCGACGAGCTTGGCGCTCGCCCCGAACGTGCCCCGCAGGTCCAGCTCCTGGAAGGACGCCCGGCCGGTGTGGCCGCGCGGGACCAGCCCGATGAACAGCACCATCGGCGTCGCGTCCTGGTGGGCGGTGTGCAGGGCGACCAGGGCGTTGGTGGCGCCCGGGCCGCGGGTGGTGAAGCAGACACCGGGCCGGCCGGTGAGCTTGCCGTACGCCTCGGCCATGTACGCCGCGCCGCCCTCGTGGCGGCACACGACCATCCGCACCGGTGCGTCGTACAGGGCGTCGAGCGCGGCGAGATAGCTCTCGCCGGGCACTCCGTAGACGGTGTCGACGCCGTGACCGGCGAGCTGGTCGATGAGGACCTGCCCGCCGGTACGGGCCGGGTGGCGCTCGGTCATGCGGTGACCTTCACGGGGGTGTCGTTGTCCAGCGGGACCGTGCCGATCCGGCGCCGCAGCGGCGGCCCGGCGGCGTACGAACCGGCCACCGTGCAGGCCGCGATGAGGATCAGCAGCAGGGCGGCGCTCCAGGAGGCGCCGTCGGAGACGCCGGTCAGCCAGGTGGCGATCAGCGGCACGAAGCCGGAGAGGACACCGGCGAGGTTGTAGGACATGGCCACCGCGCTGTAACGGAACCGGTCGGGGAACATGCCCGCGACCACGGCACCGATCGGCGCGTACGGGATGGAGATGGCACCGATACCGAGCGCCACGCCGAGGAACACCAGGGAAGTCTGCTTGGTGTCGACCAGCCAGAAGGCGGGGAAGGCGGCGAGCATCGAAACCAGGCCGCCCACCGCGCACACCTTCCAGGCGCCCACGCGGTCCGCGATCCGCCCCGCGACGACCAGGACGCCGATCTCGACGATCGAGCCGACCACGGTGGCGTTCAGCATCACCGACTTGTCGATGCCCAGCTGTTCGGTGCCGTAGGAGATGATGAAGGTGGTCAGCAGGAAGAATCCGCCGATGCCGAGCAAGGCGGCACCGATGCTGATGATCATGCGGCCCCAGGTGCGGCGGAAGGCCTCGAACAGCGGCACGGGCGCCGGGCCGTTCTGCTCGGCGTCCTCCAGCATGGCGCGGAAGACCGGCGACTCCTCGATGCGCAGCCGCAGGTAGAGGGCGAAGAACAGCAGGGCGAAGGCGGCGAGGAACGGGATGCGCCAGCCCCAGGAGTAGAAGGCGGCGTCGGGCAGCAGGCCGACGAGGGCGAAGGCGCCGCTGGAGAGCAGGGTGCCGACGGGCGAGCCGAGTTGGGGCACCGCGGAGTAGCTGCCGTGCTTCTCCTTCGGGGTGTGCTCCAGGGTGAGCAGCATGGCGCCGCTCCACTCGCCGCCGACCGAGACGCCCTGCAGGAAGCGCAGGGTGGCGAGCAGGGCCGGGGCCCAGATGCCGATGGAGTCGTACGAGGGCAGCAGGCCGATGCAGCCGGTGCTCACCCCCATCAGCAGGACGGTGATGATCAGCGCGGCCTTGCGCCCGTAGCGGTCGCCGATGTGACCGAAGACGGCGGCGCCTATCGGGCGGGCGACGAAGCCGACGGCGAAGGTGATGAAGGAGGCGATGGTGCCGACGGTCGGGTCGAGGCTGGGGAAGAACAGCTTGTTGAACACCAGCGCGGCGGCGGTGCCGTAGAGGAAGTAGTCGTACCACTCGAGGGCGGTGCCGATGAAGGCGGCGGACAGCAGCCGCTTGATGTCGGCGAGGGTCGCTCTCACGGGAGCTGGTGACGTGGAGTCGTGGCTCACGCGTTCTCCTGGGGGACGGTGGCCGCCGGGGCGGCCCGGGGGGACGGGGGAACAACGGGCGGTGCGGGTGGGGTGAGCGGTGAGGCGAGGCCGTGCGGGTCGTGGACGGGATCGCCGTCCACGGCGGTGGCCAGGACCTCGATCGCGCCGATCCGGTCCGCTTCGGTACGGGTCGGATCGGCGGCGAGGACGGTGAAGTCGGCGAGCAGGCCGGGGGCGAGGCGGCCCTTGCGCCCGGCGAATCCGGTGGCGTGGGCGGAGCCGACGGTCCAGGCCCGGAGCGCGGCGAGCACGGGCACCCGCTCCTCCGGGCCGTACGGCGCGCCCGATTCGGTGAGGCGCCGCACCATGGCCTCGATGGCGGGCAGCGGGGCGCCAGGGGCCACCGGCCGGTCGGAGCTGCCCGGCACCGGCAGGCCGAGGTCCAGCAGCGAGCGCATCCGGTACGACCAGGGGGTGCGCTCCGGTCCGAGGGCGGCGGCCATCGCGTCCCCGAAGGCGTACAGGAAGTTGTGCTGGGGGACGGGGACGACGCGGAGCTCGGCGAACCGGGCGAGCTGGTCCGGGCGTACGACACCGGCGTGCTCGATGCGGTGCAGGACGCCCGGGCGGGGGTGTACGCGCTGCGCGCGGGCGAAGGTGCCCAGCGCGAGGTCCACGGCCCGGTCGCCGATGGCGTGGGCGGCGACCGTCCAGCCGGCGCGGTGCGCGGCGACGACGGTGTCGGCCATGGCCTCGGGGTCGGCCTGGAAGTAGCCGGTGTCGTGGTCGCCGGCCGCGTCGTGGGGGCAGCCGCAGAAGGGCTCGGTGACGGCGGCGGTGCGGCCGAGCAGCGAGCCGTCGAGGAAGATCTTGACCGGTCCGAGGGAGAGCCGGTCGTCGCCGAACCCGGTGCGCAGGCCGAGGTCGAGGCCGAGGGTGATCCCGTCGTCGGCGTGCGCAGTGAGCGGGTGCAGTACGTCCGAGGCGGCCATCAGCTGGGCCCGGGTGTGCAGCCGCCCGGTGTCGCGGGCGAGTTGGTAGGCGGCCAGCTCGACGGGGGTGTGGCCGATCCAGCCGCCGCCGATCCCGGCCTCGGTGAAGCTGGTGACGCCTTCGGTGAGGTAGTGGCGGGTGGCGGCGTCGATGGCGTCGGCGACCGTCTCGACGGGGTAGGGCAGCACCTGCCGCTGGACGAGTGCCTGGGCGGTCTCCTCCAGCAGGCCGCAGGGCCGCCCGTCGGGGTCCCGTACGACGACACCGCCGGCCGGGTCGGTGAAGCCGGGACCGAGGGCGCCTGCCCGCGCCAGGACGGGTGAGTTGACCACACAGGCGTGCCCGGAGGTGTGCTTGAGCCAGACGGGCCGCCCGCCCGCCGCGCGGTCGAGGCCGTCGCGGTGCGGGTGGATGCCGCCGAGCTTGTGGTGGTCGAGCCCGGCACCGATCACCCAGGCGCCCTCCGGCAGTCCGGCAGCGTGCTCGGCCACGGCCGCGTACACCTCGTCGACGGACCGGGCGGTGGAGATGTCGAGCTGGGTGAGGGTGAGGCCGAACCAGGCGGTGTGGCAGTGGGCGTCGTTGAAGCCGGGGACGACGGTGGCGCCGCCCGCGTCGAGCACGCGGCGCGCGGGCAGGCCCTCGACGTCCTCGTCGAGTCCGACGATCCGGCCGTGCAGGATGCCGAGCGTCCGGGCGGCGGGCCGGTCGTCGTCGAGGGTGAGGATGTGCGCGTCGCGCACCAGCAGATCGAGTCGCATCGGTTCGTACGTCCTGTCGGTCCTGTCAGGCCAGGTGGTGCAGCTGGGCGAGCGGCAGTTCGGTGGAGGGCTCGGTGCAGGTCGGGACACCGTCGACGAGGACGGGCGCGGGCTCGCGCGGCACCTCCACGCGCGGGGTGGCGGTGTTGCGGAGCATGTCGGCGCGGCTCAGGCCCCGGGCACCACGCACCGGCGCGTACTCCAGACCGGTGGGCAGCGCGGCGCGGGCGCCGGCGTCCTGCAGCGCCGCCTCGGCGACGAACACCCGCGAGAGCCGGGCGGGCGCGTCGCCGAGCCCGCCGAAGTACGGGCGGTACACCCGCGGCTGGGTCAGCCGCGTCGAGCCCGAGCCGGAGCCGGAGTTGCCCCAGGCCACGAAGCCGCCCTTGATGACGAGTTCCGGCTTGGTGCCGAACCAGGCGGGGTGCCAGAGCACGAGGTCCGCGAGCCGGCCGGGCTGGACGGTGCCGACCTCGTGGGCGAGGCCGTGGGCGATGGCCGGATTGAGCGTGATCTTGGCCAGATAGCGCAGGACACGTTCGTTGGCCGGGTGTTCCACTCCCCCGCGGCCCGCGCGCAGGGCCTGGACGTGGGCGAGCTGCCAGGTGCGGCGTACGGTCTCGGCGATCCGCCCCATGCCCATGGAGTCGGAGTTGATGATGCTGATCGCGCCGAGGTCGTGGAGGGCGTTCTCGGCGGCGATGGCGTGGCCGCGGATCCGGCTCCGGGAGATCTCGACGTCGCTCTCGACATGGTGGTTCTGCCGGTGGACGGTCATGGTCATCGGGAAGAGTTCGCCGACGGTGTTGACCGTGTACGGGACCGTGGGGGTGGTGGAGGACGGCAGGATGTGCGGCTCGGAGAGGATCTCCAGCAGGTCGGGGTGACCGCCGCCGCCCTCGACGTGGTACGCGTGCACCGTACGGCCCCGGGTGGCGCCGATGGTGTCGCGCAGATAGCCGGACTCGTTCATCGAGTCGGTGTGCAGGGCGACCGGCAGATCGGCGTCCTGTGCGGTGCCGAGACAATTGTCGATGATCCTCGGGGTGGCCCCGAAGTCCTCATGGATCTTGAAGCCGCCGGCTCCGGCGAGCACGGACTCGTCCAGCAGGGCGCGGGAGCTGGAGGAACCGCGGGCGAGGAAGGCGACGTTGAGCGGGGTGCCGCGCCAGGCACTCATCAGGATGTGCAGATTGTGCGCCGGGTTGCAGCCGATGTCCCACACCCCGCCCAGGCCCATGCCGACGACCGTGGTGACCCCGGAGGCCAGCGCGGCGGGGGCGACCTCGGGCGAGGACAGATGGACATGGCTGTCGACGATGCCGGCGGTGGCGATCAGGCCCTCGCCGGTGACCATCGCGGTGTGCGAGTCGATGGCGAAGTCCACCGGCATCACGTCGGGGTTGCCGACCCCGCCGACGGCGACGATCCGCCCGTCCTTGATCCCGATGTCGGTCTTGCGGATGCCCAGGGCCGGGTCCATCAGGACCACCCCCGCCACCACCAGGTCCAGCGCCGAGGCGCGGTCCGAGCGCGGCGAGGCGAGCAGCCCGTCGCGCACGGTCTTGCCGCAGCCGCCGAGCAGTTCGTCGCCCGGCGTGCCGTCGTCGGCCTCCACCTCGACCCACAGGCAGGTGTCGGCGAGCCGGATCCGGTCCCCGGTGGTGGGGCCGTAGAGCGCGTTGTAGGTACGGCGGTCGACGGTGGTCACGCCTGCTCCTCCTGCTCGTCGTGCCCGGCCTGATCCGCGTCGCTGTGGTGCGCGGCCACGAGGCCGACCTCGCGCTCGCAGCCGGGCTCGAAGGCCAGCGCGGTGCCCGCGGCGATGTCCAGGCGCATGCCCCGGGCTGCCTCGCGATCGAGCTCCAGGACGGGGTTGGCCTCGGCGAGCGGGTAGTGCGAGGACAGGTAGACGGTACGGTCGCCGGTGTTGCGTACGGTCAGCCGCAGCCGGCGGCGGCCTTCGTTGATCAGGACCGGCGCGTCGGCGGTGCGGACCGCCCCCGGGGCCGGCGCGGAGCCGGTCGCGGCGATCGGGTTGTCGATGGCGACCAGCGCGGTGCCGCTGGGGAACAGCGCCTCGACCTGGACGGTGCCGATCATGGCGGGCACTCCCTCCAGCACGTCGTCCTCGGTGAGCACGGCCCGGCCAACCCCGATGACCTCGTCCAGGGACAGCCCGTCCCAGGCCGCCTCCAGCACCTCGTCGCAGATGAGGGCGATGGCCTCGGGAGCGTTGAGGCGGCGGCCGCGGGCCCGTCGCCGGCGGGCGAGCTCGGCGACGGTGAACAGCTGGACGCGCTCCAGCTCGCGAGGAGTCAGATGCACTGCCAGGACCTCCGGGGTACGACCGACCCGGTTCGGGCTTCCGGGTGCGCCCAGCATCGAGGGTTACGGTTGTGTGGCCAACGTTGAAACGTCACCTAAGCTGCCGCCACGATTGTGCATATGCACACCCCGCCCTCGGCGTTCCCGCCCCCCTCGCCGCGCATCGCCGACCTCGCGGCGCAGTGCCTGGACGACATCGACGGGCTGATCGGGCTCTGGCTGGAGATGGTCCGGCCGGTCCGCACCGTCTACGCCGACCGGGTCCCGGACCAGGACTTCCGCGAGTCGGCATGGCACGCCTTCGAGCTCCTGCTGCGCACCGTGGCCCGGCTGCCGGTGCCGGACCACGTCGCGGCCGTCTCGGAGCGGGTCGGGGAGATGCGGGCCCGCCAGGGCGTGCCGCTGGACTCCCTGCTGGAGGCGGCCCGGCTGGACTTCCGGGTGGTGTGGGCCGCGCTGGTGCAGCGCGCGGGGACGGACGACACAGCGGAGCTGGTGGCCTCCGCCTACCACGTGTGGGAGGCGGTGGAGCGGCACGTCACCGGCATCATGACCGCCTACCAGCGCACGGTGCTGGAGATGGGGCGCCTGGAGGAGGACGAGCGCCGCATGTGGTTCACCCGGCTGCTGGAGAGCGAGGGCCGCAACCCCACCGTCGTACGGGACGCCGCCCTGGCCCTGGGCTTCCGGGCGGCCGGGCGCTTCCTGTGTGCGGCCGCCCCGGCGGGGGACGGAGCGCGGCTGCGGCTGGCCGCGACGGCGCTGCGCGCCGCGGGCGCTCCGGTTCAGCAACAGGCGGTGGCCTCCGACGTCGTGCTGACGGTGCAGCTGGGCCCGCGGACCACGGTGGAGGCGGTCCTGGCCCAGCTGCGGGACGCGCCCTGCGGGGTGTCGCCGGCGGTGACCGGGCTGGCGGCGGTGCCCCGCGCGGTGGAACTGGCCACCGCCACCGCCCGCGTGCTGCCGGCCGGCGCGCAGGGGCCGAGGCGGCTGGAGGACAGCTGGCTCGACGTCCTGGTGCACCGCGCCGAGGATCTGGGGCGGGACCTGGCCGACGATGTGCTGGGCGGGCTGGAGGCCGCCGCGGATCCGGAAGCGGCGCGGCTGCTGGAGACCGTACGGGTGCACCTGGCCGGCAGCGGGTCCATCGCGGACACCGCGGCCGCCCTCTACTGCCACCGCAACACCGTCCAGCACCGCTTGGGCCGCTTCGCGGAGCTGACCGGGCGCGATGTGCGCCGCCCGGAGGACGCGGCGCTGGTCGCCCTCGCGCTGCGCGCCCTCGACCAGCGCGCCCGCACCGGGGCATAATGCCGCCCCCGTCACTGCCCCGGCCTACCGCCTTCAAGCCCTCCCACGTGCCGCGGACACCCATCGACCGGATCGGACGCCGATCGACCGGCTGCCCCGACCAGACCCTGAGCGCAGGGCAGCCCTCCGCCGGCTCCGGCAGCCGACACCCGCCCCCCGCCGTGGCGTCCCACCCGGGGCCGCCCCCTGATCAGCGACAGGGCTCACAAGTTGAGCGAGGCCACGGGGGATGCCGAAAGCCGGAATCACCACCGCCCGGACCGCGTTGTTCGGGCGCTTTGTGCCAGTGTTCGCCGAACTGCACACGACGGGCGTCCGCGTCGGAAGGGGCCAAGGGGCGCGTCCGTGCGAGGTCGGCGCCGGGCCCGACCTGGCGGGCAGCCGGGGCCGTTCAGGACCCGGCGGCAACGGCACCCGGGTTCTGAACGGCCTCCCCCGGCTTCTGGGTCAACCTGGATACGGCATCCTGCATGTGATCGTCCATCAGCCGCAACAGGTGCTCCTCGTTGCCGTCGCGGATGGCCTGAATGATTGCCGCGTGCTCGTCGATCATCACGTCCGGCGCCGGGTACTTGTCCTGCAGCGCCGTGATGCACATGCGGGTTTCCACGAAGAGCGTCTGCGCCATGCGCTTGAGACGGGGGCTGCCCGACTCGTCGACGAGCACTTGGTGCAGCTCGGTGTCCGCGGCGCTGAGGGCTGCATGATCGCCCCGTTTCGCGGCGTCCGCCATGGCGCGGTGCACGCGCGCCAGCCGGTCGGCCGAGCGGTGAGGGTCCCGTTGCAGGATCAGACGGCAGGCGGCCGACTCGACCGACGTTCTCGCGAGGTAGATGTCCCGTACGTCGTCCTCGGTGAGGGTCGTCACGAAGACGCCGCGGTGCGGCTCGCTGTAGGCGATGCCCTGCTGTACGAGCCGCTGCATCGCCTCACGCACCGGGCCTCGACTCACGCCGAGCTCCGCGGCCAGCTCGGCCTCCCCCAGCTGAGAACCGGGCGCCAGGGTGCCGTCCATGATCGCCTCCGTCAGCTGGTGGGCGATCGAAATGGCGGCAGGCTCACGCCTGACAGGCTGCAACCGTTTGACTCCCGGCATGTCCTCTCTTCTCCTTCTTCGGTGTCGCCGTCACCTGGCCGACGGTGTGGGCGGCGGCGTGCCGTGGCGGAACAGTCGCCCGAGACCGTCCCGCGGAGCAGTGTCCCCCGCGAGCCGGAGTCCCTCCCAGACGGTGACCTGGTTGGCCGTCAGGACGGGCTTGCCGACTGCTCGCTCCAGATCGTCCAGCCATGCCGCCGTGTGCAGGGCGGTGTCCGGGAGCAGGACGGCCTCCGCGTCCCCGTGGTCGTTGGCCCTGGCCAGGTCAAGAACCTGCTCGCGAGAGAGCGTACCGACCTCGGCCGCCGTGATGATGCCTCTGCCCGACACCTGCGTCACCCGCACTCCCGAGTCCTCGAGGAAACGGACGAAATACCCGGCGACGTCCTCCGGATAGGTGGCGCCGATGGAGACGCTGCGCACGCCTAGCGCCTCGAGTGCGTGCACGAAGGCGAAGGAGGTGCTGGACGCCGGGACACCCGCGGCTTGGGCGAGTTCCTCGGCCTGCTGGCTGGCGCCCTGCCGTCCGTAGATGAAGCTGGCGCTGGTGCAGGCCCACATCACGGCGTCGATGTCGTGCTGTTTGAGCTCCGCGAGGCCCTGGGTCAGCCGGTGGATGCCGCCCATCTCCAGGAGAGCGTCCACGCGGTGCGCGTCCTCGCCCATGTCCGTGTGCACCAGGGGGAGTCGGGCTCCTCCGCCGATCAGGCTCTCCAGCAGGGGGTAATCGTCCTCCGCGGAATACCCGGGGTAGAGGAAACCCACCGTCGTCATGCGGTCAGCCACGTGTGATCGCCCTCTCTAAACCGGACGGATCGCGACGAGTCGCGTCCGTCGTACTCCGCTTTTTTTCGGTGCCGTCCCAGGTCGCCGGAAGGCACACCTGCGAAACTGTAGATTGTTGACAATCCTACAGCGTCAACCCTACGGTGTCAATCGGTTCGAAGGGCCGACGGGCGAGAGGGGCTCCGGAACGTCATACATCCCGCCGGTCCGCTCCCGTGCGGCTCCGGCGGCGGATCGAGCCAAGCGCACATCGCAGCGACCCGAAGGGCTGCCATGAGGACAACCGGACTCCCCCTCGTCGTGGTGCTGGGGGAAGAGGAGCCGCCGCACCTCGACCGCGTCAAGGACCGAGCGCACCTGTGGCGGGTGCCCGAGGCGGATCTCGCCGGCGCGCTGCGCGAAGCGGACGCCCTGTTGGTGTGGGACTTCCTCACCGACGCCCTGCCGGCCGCCTGGCCCGAGAGCGGCGGGCCGCGCTGGGTGCACACCGCGAGCGCGGGCGTGGACAGGCTGCTCTTCCCGGCGCTGCTGCGCTCGGGCGCCGTGATCACCAATTCCCGTGGCGTCTTCGAGGAGCCAATCGCCGAGTATGTGGCGGGGCTGATCCTCGCCATGGCCAAGGACCTGCCCGGCACACTCGACCGCCAGCACTCCCGCATCTGGCAGCACCGGGAGACCGAGCGTGTGGCGGGCACGCGCGCGGTGGTGGTCGGCGGCGGCCCTGTCGGCCGGGCCGTCGCGCGGGTGCTGGGCGCCCTCGGTCTCCGGGTGGCACTGGTCTCCCGTACGGCGCGCGAGCGGGACGCCGAGTTCGGCCGGGTACACGGCTTCGGCGAGGTGGCGGGGCTGCTGCCGGACGCGGACTGGGTGGTGAGCGCCGCGCCGCTGACGAGTGAGACCGCGGACATGTTCGACGCGGCGGCGTTCGCGCGGATGAAACGGGGCGCGCGATTCGTCAATGTCGGCCGTGGCCCGCTGGTTGTGGAGGACGACCTGGTGGCGGCGCTGCGCGACGGCAGGCTCGCCGGCGCCGCGCTCGACGTCTTCCGCCAGGAGCCGCTGCCGGTGGACAGCCCCCTGTGGACTGTGCCGGGGCTGCTGGTCTCTCCGCACATGTCGGCCGACATCCACGGCTGGCTGGAGGATCTCGCGGAGCTGTTCCTCGCCAACTTCGCGCGCTGGGCCGCGGACCGCCCGCTGCGCAACGTCGTCGACAACACTTTGGGGTATGTGCCCGTGGGCGAGGCGCCGGGCGACACCCCGCACACCGAGGAGGGCTCGCCATGACCGCACCCGCCGACCAGGCCGCCGGCGCCGGGCAGACGCAGAGGGACGACGCGCAGGACGACCTGTGCGCGCGCACCGCGACCGAACTGGTCGCGGGCTACCGGGACGGAAGCCTGTCGCCCGTCCAGGTCGTCGACGCCGTGCTCGCCTGCATCGAGCGGGTCGACCCGCTGGTGAACGCGTACTGTCTGGTCGACCCCGGCGCGGCCCGCCGCGACGCCGCCGCCTCCGCGGAGCGCTGGCGGCGGGGTGAGCCGTGCGGGCTGCTCGACGGAGTGCCGGTGTCCGTCAAGGACCTGCTGCTGACAAGGGGTTGGCCCACGCTGCGCGGCTCGTTGAGCATGGACCCCGACGCTCCCTGCGAGGAGGACGCGCCGTCGGTGGCACGACTGCGCGAGCACGGGGCGGTCCTGGTCGGGAAGACGACGACCCCGGAGTTCGGCTGGAAGGGCGTCACCGACAGCCCGCGCACCGGCGTCACCCGTAACCCGTGGGACGTGAGGCGTACGTCCGGCGGTTCGAGCGGCGGCAGCGCGGCGGCGGTCGCGGTCGGTCTCGCCCCGCTCTCCGTGGGCACCGACGGCGGGGGCTCGGTCCGTATCCCCGCCGCCTTTTGCGGGATCTTCGGCCTCAAGCCCACGTACGGGCGGATCCCGCTCTACCCCGCGAGCCCCTTCGGCACGCTCGCGCATGCCGGGCCCATGACCCGTACGGTCGCGGACGCCGCGCTCATGATGGACGTGCTGTGCGGGGCCGACTACCGCGACTGGTCCGGGCTGGCGCCTTACGAGCGCAGCTTCCGCGCCGAGTTGGACGGGGACGCGGTCGGCGGGGGCCGGGGCGTGCGCGGGCTGCGCGTGGCGTACAGCCCGACGCTCGCGGGTGCCCCCGTCGACCCCGAGGTCGCCGCGCGCGTGCGGCACGCGGTCGACGTCCTGGCCGGCCTCGGGGCCGAGGTCGAGGAGGCGGACCCTGGCTTCGCCGACCCGGTCGAGGCGTACCACACCCTGTGGTTCTCGGGCGCCGCCAAGGTCGTGGAGCGCCTGACCCCGGAGCAGTTCGGACGGCTCGACCCACGGCTGCAGGAGGTGTGCCGCCAGGCCGAGTCGATGAGCGCCCTGGACTATCTGGGCGCCGTCGACGAGCGGATGGCGCTCGGCGTGCTGATGGGCCGCTTCCACCGCACGTACGACCTGCTGATCACGCCGACTGTGCCGGGCACCGCGTTCGAGGCGGGCCACGAGGTCCCGCCGGACAGCGGCCTGAGGAGGTGGACCGGCTGGACGCCCTTCACCTACCCGTTCAACCTGACCCAGCAGCCGGCGGCCAGCGTGCCCTGCGGGGTGGCGTCGGACGGACTGCCGGTGGGCGTGCAGCTGGTCGCGGCCAGGCACCAGGACAGCCTGGTGCTGCGCGCGTCGCACGCGCTGTTCGAGGCACTGGCGGCCGAGGGCACCGTCTCGGCTGCGCCGGTGAGCCCGCGAGGCTGAGCGCCGAGGCAGGCCAACGGCCCGACGAACGAGGGGCGGTGGTCCCGGGAAAGCTCCCGGGACCACCGCCCTCGCCTCTGGACGGGTCAGGCCCGCCGGAAGGTGAGTGACTCGCCGGTCACACCGGACAGCCACAGGTCCTGTGCCGCCTCGGCCATGCGGTCAAGGCCGTCGACGATGGTGGCGAAGATGTTGGCGGGCACAAAGCCGGTGTCCGGGTTGAGCAGCAGGTTGTTGCGCTCGTAGAAGACAGCGAGGTCCACGATGCTCTCTGCGGCCTGCGGCCGCCCGCCCTGGGCGTAACCGTGCGAGCTGGTGTTCAACTGCCAGTTGGCGAACGTGAAGTAGGCGACGTCGCCGGGGATCGGCGTGATCGTCGGGTTCTCCGTGCCCGGTTCCTCCGGCGCGAACGCCGGCACCAGCGTGTAGATCTCGTTGCGCGCGTACTTGCCGTGGAAGACGTCCTTGCCCAGCGGCAGGGCGTTCCATACCGCCTCGCAGGTGCGCGGCGCCCGGTCGTCCAGGAGCTTGGCCACGCAGCTGACTGCGCGCTTCGCCAGCGAGATCTCGATGTGGCGGTCCATCTGCCACGCCCTCCGTTCCTCGGCCTCTCGGCCCGTTGGTTGCTCGGATTGGGTGCTGTGCGGCGGCTCGTCGCCGGCAGGGTTTCCGGTCGGTGCCGGGCCGGCACGGTCGGGGCTGGCCGGCACGGTCGGGGCTGGGGTGTCGCGCCCCAGCCCGGTGTCGGCGTCAGGACATCGGCATCGCCAGGTAGCGGGTCTCCAGGAACTCCTCGATGCCCGCCCGGCCGCCCTCACGGCCGAGCCCGGACTGCTTGACGCCACCGAATGGAGCGGCGGGGTTGGAGACGACTCCCTTGTTCAGCCCGATCATTCCGGTGTCCAGCCGCTCGGAGATCCGGAAGGCGCGCCTCAGGTTCTCCGTGAACAGGTATGAGACGAGGCCGTACGGCGTGGCGTTGGCGGCCGTGATCACCTCGTCCTCGTCGTCGAAGGGGATGACCGGCGCCACGGGCCCAAAGATCTCCTCGTGCAGCAGCGCGGCGTCCGCAGGGATGTCCACGAGCACGGTGGGCGAGTAGAAGTACCCGTCACCCGCCAGGGACTCAGCGCCGGTCAGTGCCTTGGCCCCGCCGTCGAGCGCCTGGTCGACCAAGTGGCGCACCTTACCGCGGCCGTCCTCGTCGATCAGCGGCCCGACCTCGACGCCGGGCTCCGTGCCGCGCCCGACAACCAGGCTGCCCATGCGCTGTGCAAGGCGCCGGGCGAACTCGTCGGCCATGCTCTCGTGCACGTATAGGCGGTTGGCAGCGGTGCACGCCTCGCCGATGTTGCGCATCTTGGCCTGCATGGCTCCCTCGACGGCCGCGTCGAGGTCGGCGTCCTGGCAGACGATGAACGGGGCGTTGCCGCCGAGTTCCATCGACACCCGCAGCACTTCCTGCGCGCTCTGGGCGATCAGCAGCCGCCCGACCGCCGTGGAACCGGTGAAGGAGACCTTGCGCACCCGACCGTCTCGCATCAGTGGCTCGACCACCTCGCCCGGCCGACTACTGGTGATGACGTTGAGTACCCCCTCAGGCAGCCCGGCCTCGGCCATGATCTCCGCGAGCATCAGCATGGACAGCGGTGTCTGCTCGGCCGGCTTGACGATCATGGTGCAGCCGGCGGCGACCGCGGGCCCCATCTTGCGGGTGCCCATGGCGAGCGGGAAGTTCCACGGTGTGATCAGCAGCGTGGGGCCGACCGGGCGTCGCATGACCAGCAGTCGGTCCTTGCCGTCTGATGAGACCGCGTAGCCACCGTCGATGCGTACGGCCTCCTCCGCGAACCAGCGGAAGAACTCGGCGGCGTACGCCACCTCACCTCGCGCCTCCGCCAGCGGCTTGCCCATCTCCAGGGTCATCAGCAGGGCGAGGTCGTCGATCCGTGCATGGATCAACTCGTACGCCCGGCGCAGGATCTCGCCGCGCTCCCGCGGCGGATGGCCGGCCCAGGACTCCTGCACGGCATGGGCGGCTGCCAGCGCGTCGAAGGCGTCCGCGGGGTCGGCATCGGCCACGGTGCACAGCGGCCGGGCAACCGAGGGGTCCTCGACCTCGAAGACCGCTCCGGACGCGGCGGGCCGCCAACTGCCCGCGATGAAGAGGCCCGTGGGGACGGCGTCCACCACCGCCCGCTCGTGTTCGGCCTGTGTGGTCACTGCGTACCCCCAGTGCTTTCGATGGACTCCGCCTGGCTTTCCGGTCTTCCGGTCGGACGAGGCCATGGACAACGGGCGCTACCCATGCTTGCATGAATGTAGGTTGTTGACAATCTTACGATCAACAATTCTCCGTACGCGCCGCGGTCGGGTGCCGCCCGCCGCCACGGCCACCTGCGTGCTCACCGTGAAGGAGCCGACCATGAGCCAGCTCTCCCCCGTCCTCAAGCAGGCCACCCCCGTGCTGGCCGCCCGGGCCGAGGGCGTCTACGTGTACGACGAAGACGGCCGCGCCCACCTCGACTTCACCGCCGGCATCGGCGTCACCAGCACCGGCCACTGCCACCCCCGCGTGGTGGAGGCCGCCCAGCGCCAGGTGGCCACGCTGGTGCACGGCCAGTACACGACCGTGATGCACCGGCCGCTGCTCACCCTCACCGAGCGACTTGGCGAGGTGCTGCCCGAGGGCCTCGACTCGCTCTTCTACGTCAACTCGGGCAGCGAGGCGGTCGAAGCCGCCATGCGGCTGGCCAAGCAGGCCACCGCGCGGCCGAACATCGTCGTCTTCCAGGGCTCGTTCCACGGCCGGACGATCGGCGCGGCATCGCTGACCACGTCAGCGAGCAAGTTCCGCTCCGGCTTCGGCCCGCTGATGCCGGGCGTGGCGATCGCACCGTTCCCCAACGCCTTCCACTACGGCTGGGACGAGGAGACCGCCACCGAGTTCGCGCTGCGCGAGCTGGACCAGTTGCTCGCGACCGTCACCGCCCCGGCCGACACGGCGGCCTTCGTCGTCGAACCCGTGCTCGGCGAGGGCGGCTACGTGCCGGCCAACACGGCGTTTCTGCGGGGCCTGCGAGAGCGGGCGGACCGGCACGGCATCCTGCTGATCATCGACGAGGTGCAGACCGGGTTCGGCCGCACCGGCCGGTTCTGGGGCCACGGCCACTTCGACGGCCGTCCCGACATCGTGGTCACCGCCAAGGGTCTGGCCAGCGGCTTCCCGCTGTCCGCCATCGCCGCGCCCACGCAGCTCATGGAGAAGGCGTGGCCCGGCTCGCAGGGCGGCACCTACGGCGGCAACGCGGTCGCGTGCGCGGCGGCGATCGCCACCCTCGACGTCATCCAGGACGAGAAGCTGGTGGAGAACGCCGCCGAGCGGGGCGCCGAACTCATCTCCGGCCTGCGCGCGGTCGCCTCCCGGTACACGCCGGACGGCACCAGGGGCATCGGCGACGTGCGCGGCCTCGGGCTGATGGCCGGCAGCGAGTTCGTCACGGCGGACGGCCGCGCCGACGGCGAGACCGCGGCCCAGGTCCAGGCGGCCGCCGGCCGGCGCGGCCTGCTGCTGCTCACCTGCGGCGCCCAGGGTCAGGTCGTCCGCATGATCCCGCCGCTCGTGATCACCGCCCAGCAGATACGCAAGGGCCTCGACCTCTGGTCCGAGGCGGTGGCCGAGGTCCTCGGCTGAGCGGACCGCACGGTCCGCATCCCGACTGTCACGGCGCAGTGGCCGGACACCGGCCCGCGCCACGGGCCGGCGGGCCCTCCACCGCTCGGCCGCCGGCCCGTCCGGATCCACAGATGTTCAGAGGTTGGCTCATCACCATGGTTTCCCACCCTCCCCTCCCCGACCCGGGCGCCCTCGGCGCGCTGTAAGAGGCGCTGCATGCCGCCGTTCCCCGCGGCAGTGTGGACGAGTTTCTTCACGCCTGAGGTCGGCCAGGCCGCGGTGGAGGTCCTGGAACACGCCGGCTTCGCAGTGCTGCTGCCGCCGAACCGGCTGTGCTGTGGCCTTACCTGGCTCACCAGGGGTCAACTCGGCGTCGCCAGGCGGGTGCTCGACCGCACACTGGCCGCCATCGAGCCGTACCCGCCCCGGGGCATCCGGCCAGGCCTCTGTCCACCAGACCGTCACGGTCTGGTGGACAGGGGAAACCGGGGCTACAGTGCGGTCGCCGTGGAGGGCGCGATCCCTCGAACGCGGGACATCAGAGCACCCCCCTCGGCATGTGACAAGAGGCGTGCCACGCGCAGTTCGGACGGCATCTCCCGCAAACGCGGCTGCCCGGGGCCCTGCGC
Source organism: Streptomyces sp. HSS9-12 (assembly GCF_054963655.1). NCBI lineage: Bacteria > Bacillati > Actinomycetota > Actinomycetes > Kitasatosporales > Streptomycetaceae > Streptomyces > Streptomyces sp. HSS9-12. Next base: position 62,926 of record NZ_JBUEGC010000035.1, read on the forward strand.
CGGGGGGTTCTCACCCCTGGCGGGCCGCCCGTCGCAGCGCCAGGACCAGTGCGTTGATGACCGAATCGGCCGGGCTGCCCGCCCGCGTGGCGATGGAGACCGTACGGGTCAGCCGAAGGTTTTCCACTGGCCGCAGCGTCACGTCCGCGGCCAGTTGCTCCACGACCAGTCGGGGCACGAGCGAGACGCCGAGCCCCGCCCGCACGAGCGCGAGCACTACGGAGTAGTCGTCGCTGATGTAATCGAGCCGCGGGGCGAAGCCCGCGCTCTCGCAGACCCGCTCGAGCACCGTGCGCAGCGAGTCGTCCCGGCGCGGAGCGATCCAGTGCTCGTCCCGCAGCGCCTCCAAGGTGTGGGGTCCCTCGGCGTCGGCCCGCGGGTGGCGGCGCGGCAGGGCGAGCAGGAGGGGTTCTTGGAGTACGGGCTCCAGGTCGACGCCCGAGTGCGGCAGCCGAGGCAGCAGGTTGTACTCGTAGACCAGGGCGATGTCGATGCGGCGCATCCGCAGATCGACCAGGCTTTGCGGCGGCTCCTCCTCGCTGAGCACCACGTTCAGGTCCGGGTGATAGGCCTGGCAGGCGGCGATGGCCGGCGCGGCCACCCCGCTGGCGGCGCTCGGGAAGGCCGCCAGCCGCACCGTGCCCTGCACCCGGTGGTCGAGCGCGGACACCTCCGCGCGGGCCCGCTCCAGCTGGGTCAGGATGATCTCGGTGTGCGCCACCAGCACCTTCGCCGCCTCCGTCAACAGCAGCCTCCTGCCGTAGCGGATGAACAGCGGGGTGCGGGCCTCCCGTTCGAGCAGCGAAAGCTGCTGCGAGACCGCCGATGGGGTGAGCGCGCAGGCCTCAGCGGCGGCGGCGACCGTTCCGTGCGCGGCAAGCTCCCTAAGCAGCCTGAGCCGCCGTACTTCAAACATGTAGGAACACTAACGGCAGCCACAGGAAAATCTTGCTGGTCCTGCGGTCGGGGCGGACTTCACACTGACGCTCGTGACAACCCAAACGTTGGCAGCCGCCGATGTCACGGCGGCTGCAGGACGCCTTGACATCCCCGAATACGAGAGCAGAGCGGCCGCCCTACGCGAAGCGATGCGTGAGAGGGACCTCGCGGCCGTGGTGCTCGCCGGACCCGAGAGCATCTACCACCAGACGGGCCTGGACCACCTGGGGTACTTCGCCCTCACCCTGCTCGTCGTGCCGGCGGCCGGCCAGCCCGTGCTGATCGCACGGCAGATGGAACAGCACACGCTACGCGCCCAAGTCCCGCACGTGCGCCACGCCGCCCAACTCGCCGGGCAGCCCGTCTCGGGCCGGAACTTGCCGCAGATGGCGTACGTGCGCGGTCGCATTGACACTCCCCTGCTGGCCAACGAGGCGTCCTGGACGCGCTATGACCAGCTTTCGGTGATCCAGCACGCGGCCGCCGACGTGCTCTGAGACGCCGCCCCGCACACAGGCATCCCATCCTGCACTCGCCCGACGACGTCACGTCGCTCCTTCCCAACCAGGAGTTCCTTTGGACATCACCTTTCTCGGCGGCCCCGCTCCGCAGCGTGGTATCGGAGTCATCGCACCGTTCGACTTCGCCCTGGACCGAGAGCTGTGGCGCTGGGTGCCGGACGACGTCTCCCTGCATCTGGCCCGAACACCGTACGTACCGGTCGAGGTGTCCCCGGACATGGCCAGGCTCGTCAGCGAGCACCAGACCCTGCGGGATGCCGTGCTCGCGCTGAGTGCCGTGGGCCCCGAGGCGGTTGCCTACGCATGCACGTCCGGCAGCTTCATCGACGGCATCGTCGGCGAACGGTCCATGTGCGAGACGGTTCGGGAGGTGGTACCGATCCCCGCGACCACCACCTCGGGCGCGCTGCTCGAAGCACTGGCGGAGTTCGACGCCCGCAGGGTCACCGTCATCACCCCTTACACGGAGTCGCTGACCGACGCGCTGGAGGAATACCTCGCCGAGGGGGGCGTGACCGTGACCGGACGCGAGTACCTCGGCTTGACTGGGGAGATCTGGCGCGTGCCGTACCAGGCAGTGCTGGACATGGCCCGCGGGGGCGTCGCCGAGGGCGCCGACGCACTGTTCATCAGCTGCACCAACCTGCCCACGTACGACGTGATCCCGCAGCTGGAGGCGGAGCTGCGGATACCGGTTCTCTCCGCGAACCAGGTGACGATGTGGGCCACGCTGCGCAGCATCGGCATCCCGGCCGTCGGCCGCTACCAAGCGCTGCTCGACCCGACAGCTCGCTCGGGGCTGCCGGGCCCTGCCGGACCATCTGCTCCGCCGCCGCCCCCCTTCGGGGACGTGCCGGAGAAGATCTCCCACGAAGGCGAGGGCTCCGACACCCCCATCGTGTGACCTCCCCCCGACCTGTGAGCCCGCCGGGCCCTCTGCCATCACGGCCGGGCACGGATGTCACTCCACAACCGGCTCCCCCCGGGCCGGGCCTCTTCTGCACAACTCCACGAACGCCGCCGCCGCGGGCGCCAGTTGCTCGCAGCGCCACATCATCACCGCGCCACGCACCAGGCGGGGTGTCGTCGCCATCACGACTGCCCCCTGGCCGGCTGCGTCCTCCGCGAGCCGGCGCGGCAGCAGTGCGGCACCCGCGCCGGCCAGGACGAGGGGGGCGATGGCGGCCCGGTGTGTGGTCTCGACCGCGACCCGGGGCGGCCTGCCGCCCACGGTCAGCACGTCGTCGACCAGGGCACGCATGGCGGTGCCCTGCGGTGTCGAGACGAACGGGAAGCCCGCCAGTTCCGTGACCGGCAAAGCCTCCCGGCCGTCTCGCCCGGCGCCGGCGCCGGGCGGCAGCACCGCGAAGAACTGCTGCTCCGGCAGGCGCAGATGATCCAGCCCGTCCATGTCACCCGGCGATTCGGCGAGGCCCAGCTCGCACTCCCCGGTACGGACCATGCGGGTCACCGCGTCGTCGTGCTCGGGATCGGTGACGCGGACGTCGACCAGCGGGTGCTTCTCCCGGAACCGGCCGATCAGGTCGGCCAGCGGGTCGACGGCGAGAGTCGTCAGCGCGACGATGTCGACCAGTCCGCCGGCCAGCCCGATCACGCTCTCCACAGAGGCGCGCGCGGTGGCGAAGTCGCGCAGCACCTGCTGGGCGGGCCGGACCAGCGCCTCACCGGCCGCCGTGAGGCCGACGCCGCGGCCCAGCCGGTGGAACAGAGGCGCGCCGAGGTCGCGTTCGAGCGCCCGTATCGCCTGCGACAGGGACGGCTGCGCCACCCGCAGGCGACGGCTGGCGCTGGTGAACCCGCCGCTGTGAACGATCGCGAGGAAGTACTCCAGCTGGCGACGTTCCATAGGATGATCCTATGGGTGCCGTCAAGATCTGGTCTTCCTCCACCGGGCGGACCCTGTTGTAGAGACGGCCGCAGGGGCGGGATTGTGTCCGGCAACAAGGCGCCGCTGCCTTCAGTGCTTCACCCCGGGCCTGCACTCCCGGGCTTTCGCCCCGAGCCTGCGCTCCCGAGGTCCCGGCCTTCGCTCCCGGCCCGGTCTCTCTGCCCCTGTCGACCACGACGCCCCGAAGGGACGCCTCGCGATGATGAGTTGCTGTGGTTTGGACCACCACCAGGCGGGCTACACCGAACGCCAGCGGATGGACCTCGACAGCGTGCTCGCCTTCAACCGCCGCCTGGCCGCCGCGATCGACGCGTGCACGGACATCTCGGCCGTCGTCGCGGTCCTGGACCCCGACCCGCTGCGCTACATGTGGGTCGACGAGGGCGGCGGACGGCTCACCGAGTATCTGGCCGCGGCAGAGCGGGAGTTGGGCGCCGCGCCCCAACTGCCGGGTCACCGCCGGCTGCCCGGCCGGATGGTGTGCGAAGGGCGCTCGGCGGCCCGGCCGGCGGTCGCGGCGGCGGACGACGGCCGAGTCCTGCACGTGTGGGTCGAGTGGCAGGACGGGGTCGGGGAGCGGGTCGTCGCGGCGCTGGCGGACGGCCCCGGCGTCGAGGCGGAGCCGGTCGTGCTGACCGGCGAGCCGTCCGACTGCTTCCGCCCGTCCGCCGCCTTCGACGCTGTGGGCGCCGGCTGGTTGTGCTATGGGCGGGCTGATGCAGACGGTCACGTGGACGTGTGGGCGCATCGCCACGACCCCACCACCGGATGGGGTCCCGCGCAGCGGGTGAGCGGCACCGGCCACCCGTCGTTCAACCAGGAGGTCGTGGCGCACGCGGACGGCGGCGTCGAGGTGGTATGGCAGGGCCCGCACGGGTCCGGCTTCGGCATCTGGTCCCGGCGCTGGTACGAGGGTGTGTGGGGCGAGGCCCGGCTGGTCAGCGAGGGGGCGGCGGGCAACGCCTGGGATCCGGCCGTGGTGGCCCTGCCGGACGGCGGCAGCGCGTACGCGTGGTCGGAGTACGTGGCCGGGTCGTACCGGGTCGTGGTGTGTACGGCGGACGGGTCGGGGGCGCTGGGCCCGGTGCGCCCGGTGAGTTCGGGGACGGACTACGCGCTGCACCCGAGCCTCGCGGTGACCGCGGACGGCGCGCTGTGGTGTGCGTTCGACCTCATCGCGGTGCACGGGCACGGCGGTTCCGGCCCGACCCGGCTGCGGCCCGCGGCGGAACTTCCCCAACCGCCGCACGTCATCGGCATGCGGGACAGCGGCGATGCCGTACCGCCGGAGCTGCTGCCCGAGGTCACGGCGGCCTTGAAGGTCGTACAGGTGACCGAGGACGGGCTGCTGGAGGCCGAGGGTGCGCTCGCCGAGGGGCTGGACGTGGTGCCGGGCGGGCTGCCCCGGCTGGCCGCGGACGCGTCCGGCGGGCTGACCGTCGCGTACCGCATCCACCGGCGGCTGCCGCTCATGACGTACTACTGGGAGGTCGCCGCGCAGACGCTCGGCCCCGAGGGCTGGTCGAAGCCGGTCACCTTCGGCCGCAGCGACGGGACGCTGGAGGAGGTGGCGGTGGCGCGCGCCGGCGACCGTGTCGTGCTGGCCTGGCAGACCGACGGCCGTCTGGAGCGCAGCCTCACCTGGACGGAGGGCTTCGGCGGCCGGGAGTGCCCTGTTCTGCTGGAGCACCTGGGGTCGGTGGTGTGGCACGGGATGCACGGCGTCGGCGCGATCGGCTCCGCGGTGCTGCCCGCCGCCGGCGGTCCCGCACACGCCGCACGCCGCCTCCCGGTGGTGGAGAGCAGCGACCGCCGCGAGGCCCGGGCCTGGGCCGCGACCGCCAGTCCGCGGTACCGCACCGAAGTCGACGGCAGCGAACTCACCCTCTACTGGGGCGACCTGCACCGCCACTCACTGGTCAGCCGGTGCACCTCCGGTGACGAGCCGTCGCTGGAGGACTTCTACCGCTACGGCTGGGACGTCTGCGACTACGACTTCTGGGCGGTCACCGACCACTCCGAGAACAGCAGCGCCTACCAGTGGTGGTCGATCCAGAAGATCGCCGACCTGTTCCGGGTCGACCACCGCTTCGTGCCGCTGTACGGGTTCGAGTGGACCGGCAACACCGGCCACCAGAACGTGATCTACGGCTCCGAGGAGCGCGGCGCGCCGATCTATTCGTCGTTCGCCGCAGGTTCGCAGACGCCCGACGGACTGTGGGCGAGCCTGCGCCGGCACCCGGACTACCCGGCGCTCACCATTCCGCACCACCCCGGCTCGGCGATGATCCCGTACGACTGGGATTACTACGACCCGCAGTACCTGCGGCTGGTGGAGGTCTTCCAGGCGTGCCGCGGCAACTACGAGGGCCAGGGCTGCTTCCGGCAGTACTCGGACGGCACGCTGGACGGGACGTTCGTGGTGGACGGGCTGCGCCGGGGGCACCGCTTCGGGCTGATCGCCAGCTCGGACCACGGCAACGGCGCGAGCTACGTCGGCGCGTTCGCCGAACACCTCACCCGGCAGGGCGTGTTCGACGCGCTCCAGGCGCGCCGGGTGTTCGGGGCGACCACCCGGGACGTCCTCGTCGACGTACGCGTGGGTGGTGCCTTCATGGGCGGCGAGATCCGGCGCGATGGGCCGGTCGACATCGAGGTGTACGCCCGCGGCTTCCGCGACCTCGCGCGGATCGAGCTGGTCAGGGGCGGCGAAACGATCCGGAGCCTGGCGCCCGACCTGGGGCTGCCGGACGGCTGGGTGGAGCTGCCGCTGCGCGTGGAGTTCGGCGGCAGCCGCGTGACCACCGACTGGAGCGGACGGCTGCGGATCGACGGCGGCGAGGTGGTGCAGACGCCGTTCTGGAGCCCCGAGGTCACCTCGGCCGACGCGGGCGAGGTGCGGTGGACGGCGCACACCAAGTCGTTCGGGGAGCCGTACGGTTCGCAGCGCGGCGGGATCGAGCTGACCCTGGTCGGCCCGCCGGAGGCCGTGGTCGACCTGCGGACCGGGCAGGGTGGCACCACCGTGGCGCTGGGCAAGCTGCTGGCCGGGGCGGTCGAAATGCCGGGAGGGGACGGCGGGCGGCTGAGCCTGGGCCGCGGAACAGGTGGGCTGACGTCGCTCGGCGGGACCGAGCGGAGGCTGACGTGGACGGATGATCCCGGCGGCGCCGCCTACTACTACGTACGAGTCATCCAGATCGACGGGGAGATGGCCTGGTCGTCGCCCGTCTGGGTCGACCCCGAGGAGCCGACGGGATGTCAGCCCAACCCCGCCCCATCATCCGTAGAGGAGATCGTCTCTCATGCTCCCGAAACTGATCGCGACAATCCGCAGCCGTAGCAGGTCCCCCATGACCCCTGCCGGCACACGGCGCACCGGCGTCCTCGCCCTGACTCTCGCCCTTCTCGTGCCGCCGCTGCTCGCGGGCTGCGGCAGCAGCGACGCCAGCTCCTTCGGCTCCGGCGGCGGCAGCGGATCGCACACCGTCCGCCTCGTCCAGCAGCCCTGGGCAGACCTCGTCGTCGAGAACCAGATCACCAGCGACATCCTCACCAAGCTCGGCTACTCCCCCTCCACGCAGGAGGTCTCGGTCCCGCTGGGCGCCCAGGCGCTGTCCACCGGCAAGGCGGACGCCTACCTCGGCAACTGGTGGCCCTCGCAGCAGACCGTGTACGGCAAGCTCATCGACAAGGGGTCGGTCAAGGTGGCGGGCACGCTGCTCACCGGCACCCAGTACGCGCCGGGCATCCCGGGAGCCATGGCGAAGAAGCTGCACATCACCTCTCTCGCCGACCTGGCCAAGCACGGCGATCTCTTCCACCACGAGATCCTCGGCATCGAGCCGGGCACGCCGGGCAACCAGTACATCCTCGACGCGATCAAGAAGAACGCGTACGGGCTGGGCAAGTGGAAGCTCGTCCAGAGCAGCACCGAGGCCATGCTCGCCGAGGTCGGCCGCCGCATCGCCAAGAACGAGCCGGTCGTCTTCCTGGCCTGGCGCCCGCACTGGATGGTGGTGAAGTGGAAGGTGACCTTCCTTGCCGACCCGCAGCACGTCTGGCCCGGCGCCGGCCAGATCCGGGTGCTCACCCGGTCCGGACTGAAGAAGGACGACCCGAACCTGGTCCGTCTGCTGTCCCGGATCCGCATCGACACGGCCACGGCATCCGCCTGGATCAACGCCTACGACAACAAGAAGAAGTCGGCCAAGGACATCGCCTCGTCGTGGATGGAAGCGCATCCGGAGGTCTTGAAGAAGTGGCTGGCCGGGGTCAAGACGGTGAGCGGCAAGGACGGCGCCGCCGCGGTGGTCGGTGGGTGATCCGTCATGGCCACAGGACTGTCGATGACACGGACCCCGCTCGCGGACGCTCCCGCGGCGGACACTCCCGTGATGATCGAAGGCTCGGGCCTGAGCAAGGTCTACGGGCTCCCCGAGCACCGCGCGAGGGCGCTGCTGGGCGGCGGGTCCGCCGAGTCTCCGGCCGCGTCGGTCGCCGCGGCGGGGGGACATCTCGCCGTGCACGACGTCTCGTTCACCGTCGGACGTGGTGAACTCTTCGTCGTCATGGGCCTGTCCGGCTGCGGCAAGTCGACGCTGCTGCGGATGGTCAACCGGCTCATCGAGCCGTCGTCCGGGACGCTGCGGATCGACGGCGCCGAGGTGACCGCCATGGACCCGGACGGCCTGCGGGAGCTGCGGAACCGCCGTATCAGCATGGTCTTCCAGCACTTCGCGCTGCTCCCGCACCGGTCCGTCCGGGACAACGCCGCGTACGGGCTGCAGATCCGGGGCGTTCCGGCGAAGGAACGGCTGGAACGGGCCGACGCGGCACTGCACCAGGTGGGACTCGGGGACCGCGGTGACGCGCGCCCGCACCAGCTGTCCGGCGGTATGCGGCAACGGGTCGGCCTGGCACGGGGGTTGGCGACGGATGCCGACATCCTGCTGATGGACGAGCCGTTCAGCGCCCTGGACCCGCTGATCCGGCGGAACATGCAGGACCTGCTGCTCGGGCTCCAGGAGGAGCACCGGCGCACCATCGTCTTCGTCACCCACGACCTCAACGAGGCCATGCGGATCGGCAACCGGATCATGGTGATGAAGGCCGGCCGGGTCGTGCAGTGCGGTACCGGGCCGGAGATCCTCTCCTCGCCCGCGGACGACTACGTGAGCGACTTCGTCTCCGACGTCGACCGGTCCCGCGTGCTGACCGCGGGAGCGGTGATGCAGCCCGTCCTGCTCACCGCGCGCGTCAGCGAAACGCCCGCGGACGTGCTGGACCGGCTGGCGAACGCGGAGGCGAACGGCGTCTTCGTGCTGGACGACGACGGGCTGCTGCTCGGCGTGGCGCGGGACCAGGATCTCGCCTCCGCCCTGCGCGACGGCGCGCCGGATCTCGCCGGGCGGGTGCTGAAGGACTGTCACGCGGTGCCGCCGGACCAGCCGCTGGCGGACTTCCTGCACCTCGCGGGCCGGGGCCTCGTCCCGGTCGCGGTCGTGGACGCCGGGCGGCTGCTCGGCGTCGTGCCCAGGGCCGCCATCCTGACCGCCCTCGCCCAGCCCAGGAGGTCCGCTCATGCCTAGGATCCCGGTCGGACGCTGCGTCAACGACGTCATCCAGTTCCTCCTGCACCACCTCGGCGGAGTGTTCGACGGGCTGTCGTCCGTCGCGACCTCGGCGGTGAACGGCGTGTACTGGCTCCTGCACACGCCCCCGTCCGGGGTGCTGATCCCGGTCTTCGCGGCCATCGCGTGGCTGGCCACCCGGCGCTGGCAGCTCGTGGTCTTCACGGTGCTGGCGTTCCTGCTCGTCGACTCCATGCAGATGTGGACCCAGGCGATGCAGAGCCTCACCATCGTGCTGATCGCCGCGACCGCGGCCGTGGCGACCGGCGTACCGCTCGGGGTGTGGGCGGCCACCAGCAGCCGGGCCGGCGCGGTGGCGCGGCCGGTGCTGGACTTCATGCAGACGCTGCCGGTGTTCGTCTACCTCATCCCGTCCGTGTTCTTCTTCGGGATCGGCGTCGTGCCGGGAACCGTGTCGACGACGGTGTTCGCCCTGCCGCCGGCGGTCCGGCTGACCCAGCTCGGCATCCGGCAGGTCGACCCCGAGATCGTGGAGGCGGCGCACGCCTTCGGGTCCCGGCCCCGACAGGTGCTGCGGCAGGTGCAGATACCGCTCGCGATGCCGTCGATCATGGCGGGCGTCAACCAGGTGATCATGCTGGCGCTGTCCATGGTCGTCATCGCGGGGATGGTGGGCGCGGGCGGGCTCGGCGAGGTCGTGGTGCGCGGCGTGACGCAGCTCGACGTCGGCGCCGGGTTCGAGGGCGGGCTGTCGGTGGTGGTCCTGGCGATCTTCCTGGACCGGGTCACCGGCGGCCTCGCCACGCCGGGGCTCGGCGCGCCGTGGCTGCGGCGGCTGCTGCGCCGCCCGGCGGCGGACAGCACCGCAGCGGCGGACCCGGTGCCCGCCGCCACGGGCACCGGGGAACTGGTGAAGGGCACGTCCTGACAGGCCCCCGGCGCCCGCCAGTACCTGCGCCGCGGCGGCCTGGCCGCGCGGTTCGGACAGGCGCTGCCGGGGCAGATGCAGTCCGTGCTCGCCGACGTCGCCCAGGCCCTGCTCCTGCCGGGCAGCGTCGGTCGTCGACCGGCCCCAGGTGACCGGGCCCCTGGTGCGGGGCGCTGCGCGAGCGCCGTCAGTCGGTGCGCGCGCCGGCCGACTGCGCGCGGCTCACCGGCCTGGCAGTGGTCGCTGGCCGGTGCTCTCCGCGCTGCTGGGTGGCACTACGCCCGTCCGGGCCGTCGCAGGGAAGGGCATCCGCCAACTGCGCTGGATCGAGGCGCAGTTCACCGCGGACGGGCTGCTGCCCGAGCAGGCACCGACCGGGCCGCGGCCGGCTCCCGAGCGAGAGCGGGAATGGCTGGACCGCCGGGGGCCGAATGCCACCCCGCTGCTCTGGTCGCACGGGATGTATCTCATCCTCGCCGACGAACTGGGCGAGTTCAGATCGGTGAACCGTACGGGAGGGGCTGCCCGGCCCCTCCCGTACCGGGGCATCAGCCCGCGCGGACCGTGAACTCCCGGCGCCGGACGCGCATGATGGTGCGGCCGCCCTCATACGAGGTCTTGGCTCCCTCGCACCGCGCCCGGCCATCGACCGCCACGACCGCTTGGTCACCCAGGGCGCGGAAGGTGACCCGGCCGTCCCCGATGCCGACGATTTCGGCGGTCGCGTAGGCGATCCGCAGCCCGCCGGCCTTCAGGCCGAGCGGAAGCATCGCCCCGCTGCGCCCGGGAAGGTTCAGCTTCTCGCCGCCGAAGAGCGCCTTGCCCTTCTCACTGACGGTGCAGGACTGGTCGTAGCCGGAGTTGATGTTGAACGCGTGCAGCAGTCGCCCGCCGTCTGCGTCCCTCGTGGTGAGGAAGAAGACTGCGGCGTCCGTGGGGCTGTGGGTGATCCTGGGGGCCGCTGCGAGGGTGTTGAAGGCGCGGAGCCAGAAGTCGAGGTCGCAGCGGTAGGCCGTGGCGATCATCACGGCCCGCCCGCCGCCCACGGGGATGTCGAAACCGCAGCCCTCGCGGGTGGAGACCTCGCGCAGCACGGTCTCGCCACGGCTCGGGGTGTACAACTGCGCGTACTGCACGCGGATCTCGGCGCGAGGAGCGGCCCAGCCGTGGGCGGTCACGGAGAGCCGGAAGCGGTTCGCGTCGGTGAGGTATCTGCCCTTCTTCAGGCCCAGGGCGTCCAGCAGGACGGTGCTCGGCCGGCCCGCCATGTCCTTGTCGGGCACCCGGCCGGACAGCAGCAGCTTGCCGCCCGCCTTGAGGTAGCGCACCACACGCTCCTGCAGTCCCGTGGCCAGATACGCGCCGGTGGCCAGGGCGAGGAGGGGAACGCTCTTCGGGTCGAGGTCGCCGGCCTGGAGGTTGACGCTGCGGTAGCGGAAGCCGTTGAACAGCATCGCGCGGGACAGCGCGCCACGCGGGCCGAAGCCGCGGGTCCCCTGCACATCGCTCAGCACCGCCTTGACCGCGTCGCTCTCCGGCGGCCGGTACTCGGTGAGGTAGTGGTCGGGTACGAAGCCGAGCACCACCTCGTCGTATTCCGGCTTCATCGGGGCCAGGGCCGAGGCCAGCGCGCCCACGGCATGAGACACGCGCTTGGTGGGCTCGTAGGCGAGATTCGGCCTGCCCTCCGGATCCACCGGAGCGGCGAAACCGTGGCGCTCACCGGTGATGCCGATGCGGTCGTTGCCGTCGCCGGCCGGCTCGTCGAGCTTGGGGTTGAAGCCCCCGGCGAACAGGTAGTAGTTGATCATCTTGACGCCCTGGGCGACGCAGAGCCGGGTCTTCAGGGGCGTGCTCTCGGCGTCGGACTGGTTGTTCAGATCATTGCCGTAGTCGGCGTGCCCCGCGTCGAACTCCAGGGCGGTCAGCGGCTGGTCGCCGTCGTGCACCGCGTCCATGAACGCGTTGATCAGGTAGAGGTCGGTGACGTTGCGCACCGTGAGGCTGCCGAGGTAGAAGTCCGACCCGGAGATCATCCCGGACTTCCCGGAGTAGGTCTCCATCAGCTGGCTGATGCCGATGGGGAAGTTCTCCGCGCTGCCGCCCCCGGTCCCGTGGATGTTGATCAGGAACGGCACGCCCTGGACGCCGGCGTCCTCGGCGTACTTCCGCAGGTGCGCGACGTAGCGCGCGAAGCGGCCGCGCATGAAGGTGCCCAGGTCGTGCATGAGGGCGGCCGCATAGCCGTCCTGGGGGGAACGGATGGCGGCATTGCGCTCGGAGGCGGACTTGCCGGCGAAGGGGTAGCGGTCGCCGAGCTTGTCGCCGTACGTCCGCTCCAGCCAGCCGTTGAAGTCCGCCAGCAGGTGGTCGGTGAGGTCCGGGGAGTTGCTGACCCACGCGAGCATGCCGATCTCGTTGTCCAGCTGGCAGGCGATGACACCCGGCCCTTTGCCCCTGCGGTGCAGCCGCTTGGCGATGACCGGCATCACCGCGTCGTACCAGCGCTTCGCTTCTTTGAGGAAGGCGGGCGCCAGATAGTCGACGGTCGGGGTGGGGGCCTTCGCCCCGTTCCAGCCGGTGGGCACGATCTCCGGGTGCTCCTTGCGCACCCGCTCCGGGACACCCTCGCCCTTGAGCTCCGCCATGGTGAACGGGCCGGGCCGGACGATGACATGGAAGCCGTTGTCAACGCAGAGGTCCAGGAAGGCGCCCAGATCGCGCTCGGGACGTGTGCTGCCGGTGACGTCGATCGTGCCGTCCGGCGTCTCGTGCCACATCCAGGGGACGTACGTGGCGATGGTGTTGAGCCCGGCGGCCTTGGCCCGCTCGAGCCGGGACTGCCAGTCCGAGCGCTTGAGCCGGAAGTAGTGGATCTCGCCGCCCAGGACGATGGCGGGCTCGCCGTCGATGAGGAACTGCTTGTCCCGGTAGGTGACCGAGGCGTCGTTCTGCGACAGCGCGTTGTGGTCGGCCAGGGGGACCCCCGCCGCGGCGGGGGCGCCGCCGAGGCCTCCGGTCGCGGCCACGACTCCGGCCCCCAGTCCTCCGAGGACGGTCCGGCGGCTCGGTACGAACTGCTGAGTCATGTGCGGCTCCCACGGTGTGAAACGGATCGGTGCGTTCAATGGCCCGTCAGGCCCAGCGGGCGCAGCGGAGGCCGGTGTTGCCGCTGGAGCTGTCCGGGGTGTTGCCCATCCGGGCGGACGTGCGATGACGGAAGCAGTAGGACTCGTGGCACATGTGGGAGCCGCCGCGCAGGACGCGGGCGGCTCCGGCGGGCGGGCCTTTCGGATTCACGCGCTCGGTGGGCGTCGCGGCGGCGTCGACGCGGACGGTCACCCGGGCGGGCTCCGCGCCCTTGGCCATGGCGCAGCCGCGGACAGGGGCGTCGGTGAGCGGCCCGGGGCCGCCGTCGGTCCAGGAGGCGACCTTGTACCG